>VGEM01000258.1 GCA_016869315.1 Alphaproteobacteria bacterium
CTCCTCGAAGAACACGCCGCCCCAGCCGATTTCGTGCAGCTCGAAGTCCATGTTGAGGACCATGCCGGCCTCGATCGGGAAATCGCCGAGCGTGCCGCCGGCGATGAACGGAACCTCAATATGGTCGAGACCGACTCCATGGATGAAGGCGAGTTCGAAGGTCGGGCAGCCGTTCTTGCGGACGATGTCGATCGCCTTGTTGCGCAGCTCGCCGGTTTTCTGGCCGGCTCTCATGCCGCCGTACACCTCGTCGATGGCCGCTTTGTAGCCGCGCCAATACTCGGAAAGTTTCCTTGACGGTTCGCCGAGTACGACCGTGCGCTGGCAATCGCCCATGTAATGGCGCCAGCGCAACATGCTGTCGAAGCAGACTTGATCGCCCATTTTGATCGGATATTCGGTCAACGGCCGGGCCGCTCCGGCGCTCTTGCGGCCGGCGCCATTGAACGCGCCGAGCACGCGACAGCCCTGTTCGGCCACGCCGATCTCGTAGGTGCGGCGCACTTCGCCCCAAGTCGCGCCTTCGCGGATGGCGCCAATGGCTTTGCGCACCGCGGTTTCGTTCTTCTTTGCGGCGACCCTGAGAATCTCGATCTCCGCGGGTGTTTTCACCATCCGGCATTCGAGCAGCAGGTTGGTTGAATCGGAAATCTTGGCGTCCTTCACCGCGTCGCCGAGCCATTGCGCAAATCGGGTATCGTCAAAGCCAAGTTTTGCTTTGGTCAGGCCCATGTCCTTCAGGGCCTTCATCGTCGTCTCGAACACGCCGACGTAGTGCTTCTTCTCGACGTCCTGCACCATTTTGTGAATGGCGGCTTCGTCGGTCGTGAGGGTCGCGTCCTTGGCGAACGTATGTACCTTGAGCACGCCGCCGTAGATGCCGAAATAGTACAGCCGCACGTCCGGCATCCAGGTCGGTGTTTCGTATAGAACGGCCGCCTCGATCTCCGTCGTAATCAGGCAGGGCGCGATGTTCGGATTGCGAGGCACGATGGCGCAGGCGAGCCACGGCACGTCGTAAAGAAAGTCGGTGTCGTAGTCGCTGAGGTAGACGACGTTGTTGGGTGTGACCGCGACAATGGCATCCAAGCCCTCGCGATCCATGATGTTGTTCAGGCGATCCCGATTGAGCAGCATGTGCGCCCCCTCATCATTGTCATGCCGGCCTTGAGCCGGCATCCAGGCTTCTTATTTTGCGCTTCTTGCGGCATGGGCCCTGGCTTCAATGCACTATTTCTTCTTTTTCTTTTTCGACTTCTGTTTCGCGGCGTGTTCGTCGTAAACGCGCACGAGAATCTCGATCGCCATTTCCGCGGCCGGGAATCCGGCTTCAAGACCGGCGAGCAGCAGGATTTCTTCGACATGCTCGCGCGGAATTTCGTGATGCGCGGCCATCTTGAAGAAGA
This sequence comes from Alphaproteobacteria bacterium, assembly GCA_016869315.1. Classification (GTDB taxonomy): domain Bacteria; phylum Pseudomonadota; class Alphaproteobacteria; order Rhodospirillales; family Rhodospirillaceae; genus VGEM01. The sequence continues at coordinate 1,407 of VGEM01000258.1, forward strand.
ACTCGACCTCGCGCATGTGCCGGCCGGTGAACAGCGCGATGGCGCAGAGGATCTTGGTCTTGAGATCCACCTTATCCAGTTCCCAGATGGGGACCATGACCTGCGCCAGCTTGGCGTGAAACGCCGGCGGCCGCGACTTCACGATCCATTGGTGAATCTGCTCGCCTTCCTCGGCGCCCCACAGCTTATGGGTGATGGCGCGAAAACGCTTTGCGGTATCGGAGCTCATGCTTTCTTTTCTCCAATTGTCATCCACCACGGATAGGCGCCGAAGAAGTAGTCGACGTTGGTCGACCATCCGGTCAAATGATTGGGCAGGCCCACGTCTTTGACGTTCTTGAACCCCGCTTTTTCGAACATCTTCGGCCGGTCGATCGAGAAGAACAGCGGGATAAACGGGTCTTCCATTCGGCGCCCGGTCGAGTCCAGTAGAAATTCCGACAAGGGATGGAATTGCTCGCTTAAGACTTTGAATGGCGGTGATTCCATGATGGCGAACACGCCGCCCGGCTTGAGGATGCGATGCGCCTCGGCACACATCTCGTCCATCGCCCGGCTGTTGATCTCGTGAAACAGCCAGATCGCTGCGACCAGATCGACGCTGTTGTCCTCAAACGGCGTATGCTCGGCGCGCGCCTGGACAAAGTGAACTTTCTTCTTCTGCGATTCTGCGAACTTGTGGCCGTACTTGAGCATCGGTGCGGCGTAGTCGACGCCATAGACGGTCGCGTTTGGGAATTTGTCGCAGTAAGGAATGGTGGTCTTGCCCATGCCGCAGCCGAGATCAACGATCGTCTTGTAATCACGATTGGGAACGCCATTGGCCAGCGCCCAGCCCATCTCGTTGCCATCGTCGCGATGGCAGAGAAACGGCCCGATCATCCAGTGGTACATGATGCCGGCGAAGGGATTGCCGTGGAAGCTGCCGGGCTGGGTATGGATTTCGACGTTCTTGTAATAACGCGGCACCGCGACCGTCGGATCGAGCTTCAATGACCCGAGCGCCCCCGGCTCGTTGTGCGTATCGAGCCATTTGATCACGTCGTCTTTCTGTTTGTCGATGATGCCGAGAATGGTCTCGAACATCATGGCGTGGTTATGCCGTTCAAAAAACGCGCCGAACTTATAGGCGGGCGATTCCGTCATCAGCGCCTTGGTCTCGGCCATGGTCGGCTTGCGGCCGCCCCAGCGATGCTTGTGGTCTTCGTAGTGCTTGACCATCCCGGGGCCGATGCCGGTCGAGTTGTAGCCCATCAGCCCGGAGACGAAGTCGAAGCGGGCCTGTTCGGTGCGGGTTTTTCGGATGTGCATGGCGGGCCTCGGTGGTGGTGCGAAAGGAAAGAGTATCGGTGCGAATCTGCCCACGCAATTGGGTCCAGGAGATTCATTCATGTGTATCTGGCGGCAATTGTCTCGCGACTTCGAAACGACGATCATGCTGGCGGGGAGGAACTCACCATGGCGCGTCCACAAACCGAAAATCTCAAGTCATTTGACGTTCCGCTTCGCCCCTGGAGTGCCAAGGGGTTGCCTGCGGGCGTCGAGATCCGCGTGCTCAACCAAGACAAGGACAGCGGCGCGGTCAGCGCCTTGCTCCATTTTCCGCAAGGCTGGCAGTGGAGCGACGACGGTTACTGCGAGGCGGATCAGGACTTCTTCGTTTTCGAAGGTGCGATCTCGGTCGGCGGGGCGCGTCTCGAGAACGGCGGGTTCTGTTTCTATCCCGCGGGAGTCGTTCAAAAGGGCTGGACCGCGCACACGGAATCAACGGTCTACGTCATCTACGATCGAGCCCCGATATTTGTCGCGGCGAACGCGGATCGGCCAGGGGCCGCGCGTCACAAAATTGTCGCCGCACGCGATACCTGGGCGATGGAGTGGTTTGATCCGCTCGCGGCGTCGAAGCCGAGCATGAAGTTCCATCCCGGCATTTTCGTGAAAGAACTGCGTGTCGATCCGGACACCGGAACGCGCACGCATCTCGCAGGTCTCATGCCAGGCTGGTTTCAGGAGGGCATCGAAGTCCACCCCGTGCGCGAGGAAAGCCTGATAATCTCAGGCGACGTCAACATCGCGACCGTCGCCGGGAAGCCCGGATATACGTTGTCGGTTGGCGGTTACTACTCACGTCCGTCCGGTATCGCCCATGGCCCGCTGTCATCCAAGAACGGCAATGTCGGAATCGTTCATTGTGAAGGCCTTCTGGGTATTGAGTATCAAACCAACCCCAGCGCCGAACGATTGATCATGTCCCATCTTAAAGGGTTTCCCTGGAGGTGAAGCTCGTCCCCGATTGATCCTCATCAATGCTAGCCGTCTCACGCTGGATTCGCGTGTGATCTGGACCGAGGACACGCTCGACACCTATCTCGCCAGCCCGTTCATGATGCTCGGGTCGGGGATCAACATGACCGTCAACGGCGTTCGCGATGACAAGGCGCGCGCCGATTTGATCGAGTACCTCAAGCACGCCCGCTAAATGCTTTGGCCCCGGCGTTCTTGCGCCTTCCGTTCCGCCACGCCAACATGCGTGCATTGGCGAGCGAGGGCACATGATCAAGGACTACTATCTCGACCACCCGGTGATCGACCGTGTGATGAAAGTGGTGATCGCGCTCGCGCGCGAGACATATGTGATGCATGACCGCATGGCGCTGGTCGAAAAAAAGCTCAACGAAAAGGGCGTTTTGACCCGCGCCGACATCGAGGATTTCGCGCCCACAGCGGCCGATCAGGTAGAAATCGACAAGCGTCGCGACGCCTTCATTGCTAATATCCTTGGACCGATCACCAAGGATCGGCCGGACGAATAAGCCCGGCCGCGGGGACGTCAGGGGAAGTTCATGAGTTTATCGGTTTCGACACCGGCTACGGCCGAAGCGCCGTCGCTGCGCGGTTTCTTCCGCGAGTTTCGCGGCGTTTCGTTGGTCGTTTTTCTGACGTGTCTGATCGGCTGGAGCCTATCCAGCATGGACTCCTCGCTGTTCGGATATGCCATCCCCGGCATCCGAGAGGAGTTCGGCGCCGGCATCGACGACGTGGGATGGGTGCTGTCGGCATCCTTTGTCTTTGCGGCATTCACGTCGGCGGCCATCGGGATTCTGACCGATACCTACGGTCGGCGGCGGATGTTCATGGTGTGCCTGGCGGCATCGGCGCTGCTGGTCGGCATGCATGCGTTCGTGATCGGATTGGTCAGCCTGACGGTGCTCCGCATGTTCGCCTTCGGCATTGGCAACGGGTTGTCGCCGATCACCAATTCCTACGTCGCCGAGACTGCGCCCAATCGTTATCGCGGCATGCTGATCGCTCTGCTGCAATGCGGATATCCGATCGGCTGGTTTGTCGCCGCATTGTTCGTCGCGCCGCTGATCTCGACGTTCGGCTGGCGCTACATCTTCATGCCGGCATTGCTGGTGATTCCAGTCGCGTTTCTTCTGGTCAGATACTTACCCGAGAGCGCGCGCTTCCAAGCGGCCCGCGCCGAGGAGAAAGGGCAAGGGCAGGGCGGCTTTGTCGACAAGCTGAAGGAACTTTTCAGCCCCGCGCTTCGGCTTCGTACGATCTTGATCGGCGCCATCTTCTTCCTTTACGGCGGTGCCTACGCTGGAACCGCGTTCTACTTTCCGTCCTACTTCAACGAGTTCCGCGGTTACTCCATGGAGGAGGCAACCGAGATCGTCGGGCTCTCTTACGGTGTCGGCGTATTCGGCTATTTCGCCGTTGCGATTCTCGGCGAGTTTTACATGACCCGGCGCAATGTCTGTCTGTTGTGGGCGGCGCTCGGATCGATTGCTGTCCTCGGATTGCTGTGGCTGCCCCGCAATTTCACCGAGGATGCGATCGGCTTCGCCGTCATGTCGGCGCTGCTCTATGCCAATGCCGCGTCCCTGACCATGCTGCTGGCCGAGTCATTCCCGACCCGGGTTCGCGCCACCGCAGCGGGCTTTGCCGGGTCGTTCATGCTCAACATCGGGCATGCTGTATTTCCGGTAGCAGTGGCCGCGGCCATCAAGTCCATAGGCTGGCAATGGGCATTTACCCTTGCCGTCGTGCCGCCGTTGGTCATCATCATCGGCGCACTGTTGATGCTGCCAAACTACAAATCTGGTATCGATCTCGATGAAATTTCAAAATGAAACCAACGGAGGGAACCATGGAACGTCGCCAACTGATAACGTCCACGCTCGGCATGACCGTCGCAGGATCGGTGGCCAACGCCGCTGATCGCCCGGTCAAACTATCAAACGTCGACATCAAAACGCCCGACGGCACCGCCGACGCGGTGGTCGCGAGCCCGGCCGAAGGCAAGCATCCCGGAATTCTCTTGTGGACCGACATCCGTGGTCTGCGGCCCGCGTTCCACGATATGGCCAAGCGG
>VGEM01000259.1 GCA_016869315.1 Alphaproteobacteria bacterium
GTCTCGGTCTTCGCGACCGCTGGTTTCTCGGCACAGGACATCGTCCTTTTCGGCGGGTCGGTGGGCGACCCCGTCTCCTTTCAGGTTCAGTTCGACCTTGACGGGATTCACCTGACGTCAAGCTCCTCGACGTTAAGTCCGCTGTTTGTTCCCGGCACCGTTTCGGGCATCACCGTTCAAATCGGGATCTCTGAATCCTCGGTCCCGGGAAGTACTCAAATAGCCTGCATTGACATGTACCTGGTCTGCGACCCGCTCGGTTGCAAATTACGTGATTGAAGATTACTCTGCATCGAGCTTCACCTTGTCGAACTACAATTCGGCAACCGGCGTATTTGACGGGCGCGTCATTTCGAATCCGTTTGCGACAACCATCGGTCAAGGCATCAGCCTTTGGGCGCAGTTGACCTCATATGCCGGTGTGTTGAACGATATTGCAGGTGGCGTCAATTCGGCGTCTGCCTTCACGGATTTTCAGCATACCATGAATTTCCCTATCAACGATCCCGCCTTTCTGGTTACGCCGGGATACGGTGCCGGGTCCGCTGATCTGGGCGTGGCGAACCATCAATGGACTCCGCCAGCGGGCTTCCTCGAAGAAGGAGTTCCGACGCCGGGAACCTTGAGCATCGTTGGGTTGGGTTTGCTGGGCTTTGCCGGTCTGAACCGGCGTCGCCGCGTCGCGATCGCCCTTTAGTCCCGTCGCGTCGGCATCTTGCCGAGGCCGAACGGATCTCCGCTCGGCTTCGGCGGTGCGACAATGGTGCTGCTGTCGGGTTTCTTTTCCTCGTTCGGTTTCTTCGGCATGCCGTCCAGGAAAATGTTGCCCTGATCCCAGTTGCCGCACTTCTTGAAGGCTTCGCCGTAACTGAACGACGTGTCGATTGTCGCGTTGCGTTCGCGCTGCATCTTCTGCCCCTCCTGCAGCAGCGGCGTGAGCCGGGCGCAGATATCGCCAAGCGTCTTTTGCAGAGCGGCGTTGGCGTCCGTCGTGTGGATGACGGCGGGCTTGGCCACCATGGCGTCGAGCTCGGTGCGCCCCTTCGCCGCATACTCTTTCAGCGTGTCGCGATTGAATTTGACGTGGGTGTCCTCGTGATCGAGGACCACCTGGTACTCGCAGCTGCCGACGGGAAATTCCTTGGCCAAGAGAACTTCATGGAATTCGAAACCGTAACTGACCTATACTTCGGCCAGCGATACGCAGACGCCGCCCGGCGCGGGAGTGGCGTTCGGTCGGCCGCCCAGCTTGAATGTGGGCTTGTAGGTCGTCAGCCCCATGATCCGGCCGCTTTTGCCGATGTTGATGATCCCGCTTCGCTTCTGGCTCACGTCCATGATGTCGTTGGCCGAGTGTTGATGCGAGCGGATCAGCTCAGGATCGAGAATTTCAAAATTGATCTTGGCCGGCGCCGCGGCGTCGGGGCAGCTCGCCGCCGCCCCCGCAGGCGACAGGACGCCAAGAAGAACCGGCAAGATCGAACCGAGAATTGTCATGGCGCCTTCGACCGGGGCCAGCGATTGCCCTGCTCCCAATTCTTGCACAGATCGCCGATAGCGCCATAGTTATACTGAGTGTCGATCGCGGCGTTGCGACTGGCCTGCGCGGCCCCAGCGGCGTCGATGACCTTGTTCATCACGACATAGACTTCAGACAACGCGCGGTCGGTGCCTAACTGTGGATCGCGGGTGAATTTGGGCTTGAGCGCTTCGAGCTGGCGTTCCAATTCCTGCCGAAGTTGCGGTCCGGCGCCCTTGACCGCCGTCCGATTGATGGCCACGTGCTGATTCTCATGATCGAGGATGGCATTGTACTCACAGCTGCCGGGGGCGAACTCGCTGGCGACAAAAACGTCGTGATTGCGGTAGCCGTACTCGGCGATGACCTCCGACAGGTAGACGCAGTACCCGCCGCGCGACGGCACGGCGTAGGTCTTGCCCGACATCGCGAACCCCAGCTGATACGAGGTCAGACCCAGCGTCTTTTCGTGGCGGCCGGCAAACACGTGCCCTCGCACACGCAGGAAATCGCGAATCGACGTGACATTGAGCGAGTTGTTGTAGCTGGGCTCGGGGTCGAGCGTGGTGAAGGAGATTTTGATCGATCGCGTGTAGGCGGGACAGACTTCGGACGGCGCCTGCGCCAGGGCCGTCGCGGACAGCGCCCCGAGAAACCCAAGCGCGACCATCCCCCGCGGCATGGCGTTCATGGCCGCCGGCCTCACCGTCCGGGTGGCCGAGCCGACCCGCGTCGCGGTGTCGGCGGGCCGGGCCGCGCGATCGGTTGCGCCGGCGCCTGTTGCACGGGCGTCGTCTTGGTCCAGGTGTAGCTTTGATTCCAATCCGTGCATTGGGCCTGGGTGCGGGCGTAACTCTGCGGTTTATCGAGGGCGGCGTTGCGACTGCGCTGGACCTGGGAAAATTCGGCGACGGCTTTCTCCAAGACGCTCCGGTAAGGCGCGAGCAGCGTCTCTGAAGATGCCGCGGCGTCGGCGCGCCCGACTTCGGCCGACGCCAGCTTTTCGAGGGCCAATCGACTTGTCTTGGCGAACTCTTCAATCGTGTAGGCGTTGATGTTGACGTGCTGGTACTCGTGGTCGTAGGTCGCCTTGAACGCGCAGGTGCCCGGTTTGAAGTCGCTGCCGATGTAAACGTCCATACTGGCGTAGCCGACGCTGGCGCGAACCTTGGCGAGCCGCGCGCAACCGCCCTCCTCGTCCGGCGCCGTTTCGATGTCGCCGTCGATCGTGAACACGGGTTTGGCCACCGTCACGCCGAGCGTCCAGGTATCGTCGAGAACGGCGAAGGGATGTCCGGTTTCGCGCATCATGTATTGGATGCTGGTGACGCTCTTGTCGTAAATGTAATTCGGCTGCGGAATCATTGTTGTGAATTCGACAACAGCCGGCACCGCCGCGCAGCCACTTTCCGATGGGTCGGCCGCCCATGCGGATACATTCCACATGGCAAGAAGCAGAAGCACAAAGGGCCACTTGGCGTCAGGGGTCATGACGCTAAACTAGCACCCTTCCGGTTCGACCAGCCATTCAGAGGGTGACCATGTCCGACGCGGTTGAGCGCGAAATCAGCGCCATCATCAAAGGCGTTTTCGACGCCTTCCAAAATCACACGCCGGGAGGGATCGAAGACCACATGGATCCGGAGGCAACCGTGTGGGACGTCTTTACGCCGCACTTGATCAGGGGCCGCGCCGAACGCGACAAGTTCCACGCCGACGATCAGGCGCAGATGCAGGCCCGCGGCAAGCTGACCCTGACGGTCGAGGAACCTGTTGTCGATGCCTGGGAGAATAGCGCGATTGCCCGGTACTACCTGAATTTCGAATACCAGCCGCCGAACGCGACCAAGGGCCGCGTGCGCATCACCAACGTATTCCGGCGCAAGGGTTCCAAGTGGTGGATCGTCCACCACCACGAAGGCATGGTACCGACCGGCGTGCCGCCGATTAACGAAAAGAAGTAGCGCCTAGGCCTGCTTGGCCCGCAACGCCGCCAGTTTTGCTTCGGTCAGATCGTAAAACATCAGCAGCGTGCCGCTGATGACGTTGATGGCGACCGGGAATGCCGAGATGGCGATGTAGATCGCGAACACCGCGCTTTCCGGCTGCTCGACGGTCTCGCCCGGTCGCGAGGCGACAAACCCCATAGCGCCGAGGAAGATGCCGGCAAAACCGGCGCTGAAGGCGCCCGCAATTTTCTCGACCGTGGTGTAGATGCCGGCGTAAATGCCCTCGCGCTTGAGACCGGTGCGCAGGCGATCGTACTCGATCGTATCCGGCAGCAACGCCTGGCCCATCAAGAGCGTACCGCAGCCGGTGACGCCATAGGCTGCCGCGCGAAGCGCCACCGTCCAGAACGGATCGCCGCTCTTGGCCAGCCACCAGCTCGCCATGATCACGGCCGAGCCAGCGAGCGAGACCACAAATGCGTTGCGCTTACCAACTCGCTTACCAAACCAGACCCACGCCGGCGTGACGACCAGCATCACCAGGGAGTAAATCAGAAAGTACCAACCGAACTCCTCGTACCCAAAACCGATCACCTTGGTGAACAGAATCGGGAACACGGCCTGCAGCGACAGCGACATCAAACCGAGCAATTTCACGGCAAGAAGGATCATGAAGGGCCGATTCCCCGCGATGAACGCGGCCTGCTCGCGGAGTGAATATTTGACGTGCTCGGTGCGCTCGCTGAAACGCGCGTTGCGGGTCATGTGAAAACAGCCGAACGACGAGGCAAGAATCACCACCGCGAGCAACACGGCGAGACCCTGGTGCCCGGTGGCGGCGCTGCCGAACCAAGCGATGATCAGCGGGCCCAGCGAATTCGCCACGAGGTTGGCCACCGAGACATTCTGAACGCGAAACGACATCAACCGGGTGCGTTCGTGAAAGTCGTCGGCCATCTCGGCAACCATGGCGATGTAAGGCACGTTGTAGATCGAGTAGGCCGTGGCGTAGAACACGAGCGCAAAACCCATGTACCAGGCGGCGAGCGTCTTGTTCTCGATATTGGGCAACCCGAACACCAGGAGCGCCGAAATCGCCAGCAGCATCCCGCCCCACACCAGAAACGGGCGTCGCCGGCCGAGACGGTGCTTGGTGCGGTCGCTGATGGCACCGAGCAACGGGTCGGTCACCGCGTCATAGAGCTTCGAGCCGGCGATGAGCGTCCCCGCCAGCGCGGCGCCGATCCCCATGACGTTGGTCATGTAATTGAGCGCAAGAATATTGGTGGCGTTATAAAGCGAGGCGACGCCAAGCGTGCCGAACCCCCAGCCGAAGGCGATCTCGAACGGCAACGGCTCGCGCGTGCCGGTCGTCTTCGGCTGAACGCTCATGACTTCCCCTACCCCACTTGGGGCGATTATAACGTGCCGGCGTATTTCTTGGCTTTGGCGACCAGGGATTCAACCGTGAAGCCCTGCATCCACGCGCCGCCGACGACCTTCTCGACCATGGCGTCGCGTTCGCGCAGCAGTTCCGCAGCGAGCGGACCCGACGGCACATAATCGTCAAGCGCCTTGCGGTCGACCACGCCCTTTTCCTGGAGCATATGCTCGAGGATCGTCACCCGATCGCGCAAGATCCAGAGCTCGGACATCAGTTCAGTATTCATCCGTAGGACGTTGTCCATCATCTCGTCGCCCGTGTAGGGCTGGCTTGGCGGCTTCACCATTGTGCGTTTCCTTATGCGCTGTCTTGCTCGTCACCCGGGCTTCGAGCCCCGCACGACATACGGGTATCCTTGCGCGCCGAGCGAATACTCCTCGACGTTCACAAATCCCATTTCGCGCATCACCTTCGCCCACTCGATTTCGCGGGTGACGGTGAAGAACGGCTCGCCGCGGTGTTCGGTATCCCAGTCAAGAATCACCGCCTGCAGCGGATGTACAGCCGCGAACGGAGGCGGATCGTTCATCACCAAGTCGCCACCGGGCTTCAGGATGCGGAGCGCCTCTTTGAGTGTCGCGTAATTGAAGTCAACCGGCATCTCGTGCTGCAGCGCGTACATGATGACCCCGTCGACCGATTCCGCCGGCTCGCGGGTGTCGCGCGCGTCGCGCTGCTTGAAGGCGACCTTCACGCCCAGTCGTTCGGCATTCATGTGCCCCTGCGTCAGCAGATGCGGCGACAAGTCGCTGCCGATCAGTTCGGCCTCGGGGAACACTTTGTGCACGGCGTAGAGCGTGCCGAAACCGCCGCAGCCTGGCTCGTAGATGCGCTTGTAGGATTTCTTGCGGAACTGTT
>VGEM01000260.1 GCA_016869315.1 Alphaproteobacteria bacterium
CAGCTCAGACGGCAAGCCAGGTTTGATCTGCGGGATGTCGAGGCCGACCAAGGTGGCGCCCGCGACGCTGAGTTCGGACGGCGCGCGGCCGGTGAGGGCAGCGAGGGCATCGAGCGCCTGACGTTCGGTTTGTCGCAGACCCGACAGCGCACCCTCCTGCTGCGCCACCTGTGCGCGCTGTTGCGAGACTTCGAGGTCGGACACCGTGCCAAGCCGGCGCTGAGTTTCGACCAGCGTCAGCAGTTGCCGGGCGATCTTGAGGCGCTCATCGGCGGTGCGGATACGGTCACGCGCCGAGAGCAGCTGGAAGTAGGTGGTGGCGACGCTGGCGCACAGTGTTAGGCGCACCGTGTCGCGGTCGAACTGGCTCGATTGAATCCTTTGATTTGCTGCCGCAGATTGGTTGCGCAGTTGCCCGAACAGATCGAGCTGATAAGTCGCTTGCACGGTGGCACGCGCCGAACGGCTGACGATCGAGGTGTTTCCATCCGACGCCTGGCCGGGAATACTGCGCGAGCTGCGATTGGCGGAACTGTTGCCCGACACTGTCGGAAACCGCCCGGCGCCGGAAGTCTCGGCCTGGGCCTCGGCCTGCAGGATTCGCGCCGCGGCGGCGGCGAGGTCGCGGTTTTCCGTCAGCGCCGTGTCGATCAGTTGATCCAACTCCGGCGACTTGAACGCCGTCCACCAGCGCCCCTCGGGCCAAGCGGCCTCGGTGGTGGCGTCGATCCAAACCGCCTGTATCTTCGGCTGCGGCATGTCGGGGTTAGCGCAGCTACCGAGAGCGATGGCTGCAAACATGATCGTCGTGCCGCGCTTGGCGAGCACTTTTCTTGTCATCCCGGCGAAAGCCGGGATCCAGGTTTCTTGTTTGCTTCTTCGCCGCAACAAGGAACAAGATGGACCCTGGCTTCCCCCCTCCGCCCTCACGGGCTTCGGTGGGCTTGCGCTTAAGTCCGCCAATGCTGCGTTGCAGCGTAGGGGGACGCCAGGCTGACAGTGGAGATTGGATTGTCCCCCCATCACTCCGACCCCAGCGCCGCGACGGGGTCGAGATCGGCGGCGCGGCGGGCGGGCAGGTAACCGAAGATCAGGCCGGTCAGGAATGCGCATCCGAACGCCATCACCATCGGACCGGTCGAGATCAGAATCGGCTTGCCGAAGGCGGCGAAACCGAACGCTGCGCCGACGCCGAGCAGAATTCCGATCCCGCCGCCGACCGCACAGACGACCAGCGCCTCGGTCGCGAACTGCAGCAGAATGTCGAGACGGCGCGCGCCGGTAGCCATGCGGATGCCGATCTCGCGCGTACGTTCGGTGACGCTGACCAGCATGATGTTCATGACCCCAATGCCGCCAACCAGCAGCGCAATGGCGGCGATGGAGCCGAGCATCACCGTCAACGTGTCCTGGGTCTCGTCAGCGGTTTCCATCACCTGCGCCATGTTGCGGATCTGGAAATCCTCGACACCATGGCGGCGAATGAGGAGTTGGCGCACCGCCTCCTGGGTCTCGTCGATCCGCGCCATGTCGTCGACCGCAACCGTGATGGTGCGTACAAAGCGCTGGCCAAAGCTGCGCAGGCGCCCGGTGGTCAGCGGCGTGAACATCATATCGTCCATGTCCTGCCCGGAATCGTTGGCGCCCTTGGGGTAGAGCACGCCGATCACCTGGAATGGGTTGTTGTTGACCAGAATGTACTGCCCAAGCGGATCCTCGCCGCGGGTGAACAGGGCTTTTGCAACAGTGTCGCCGAGGACGACCACCGGTGCATAGGCGCGCATGTCCTCGTCGTCGAAGAAGATGCCCTCGGCCAGCGGCCATTCGCGGGCGAGAACATAGTTGGGCGTGGTGCCGTCGAGCTGAGTCTGGTGATCGTTGGTGCCGAACCGCGCCGTGACCTGGAACGGAAACTCCGGCACCACGTGCCTGACGTTGGGAAGCTCGGCGATGGCGTCGGCGTCGGCCGGCACCAGGGTCGCGCGGAACCCGCCGGCAAAGCGTTGGTTGGGTGCGCCGGTGCGAATCAGCAACAGATTGGTACCCATCGCCTGGATGCGTTCGATCACCTGCTGCTTGGCGCCGTTGCCGACCGCCAGCATGGTCACCACCGAGGCGACGCCGATCATGATACCGAGCAGCGTCAGCAACGTGCGCATGAAGTTGACGCGAAGCGCATTGAGCGCGAGCCACGCCGTCTCGGCGAGCGGCATCCACCACGCGGCGTGGCCCGTGCTCGGCATCGAGGGCGCCGACGACTTTGCGCCAGCCGGCCGACTCCACGGACTCGCCGGCGCCGCCGCCGGCATTTTGCGCGCGCCGGTATCCGAGACGATTTCGCCATCCTTGATTTCGATCACCCGATCGGCGGCGCGGGCGACCTGAGCGTCGTGGGTGATGAGAATGATGGTGTGGCCCTGACGATTGAGATCGCGGATCAGCGCCATGACCTCGGCGCCGCTTTTGCTGTCGAGGGCGCCGGTCGGTTCGTCGGCCAGGATGATCTGCCCGCCGTTCATCAGCGCGCGCGCGACGGACACGCGCTGCTGCTGGCCGCCCGAAAGCTGGCTGGGGCGATGGTCGGAGCGCTCGTCGAGGCCAAGCTGGGTGAGGAGCGCTTCGGCGCGCGCGAGACGATCGCGCCGCGCCATGCCGGCATAGACGGCGGGCACCTCGACGTTCTCGGCGGCCGTTGCCGTGCCGAGCAGATTGTACTGCTGGAAGATGAAGCCGAAGGTGGCGCGGCGTAGATCGGCGCGTCCGTCAGCATCGAGCGACGCTGCCTCGACGCCGCCCACCCGATAACTGCCGTTGGTGGGCCGGTCGAGGCAGCCTATCAGGTTGAGCAGCGTCGTCTTGCCCGAGCCCGAGGCGCCGACGATGGCGACGAACTCGCCGGCCCAGATGTCGAGCGACACGCCCCGCAGCACGTCGACTGCTACCTCGCCGCGCGTGTAGGTCTTGGTGATGTCGCGGAGCGACAGCAGCGGCGCCGCGCCGGCATCCGGCACGGGGGCGAGGGGGCCTTGAGCGCGACCGTCGTCCACGTCACATCCTCGGGCGGTTGCCCTGGGGCGTCAGGCGGCGCACTTCGCCGCGGCTGCCGCCCTGGACCGGAATATTGTTGAGAAGCACTTCGTCGCCGACGCTGAGACCTGTCTTGACTTCGGCGACGAGGCGGTTCGATGCGCCGATCGTGACGATGCGAGGGTCGTCCTCGCCGACCACCTGGGCGGTGTATTTTCCCGGTTCCTTGGCGCGTCGCAGCGCCGCCATTGGCACCAGCGGTACGTCGTCGGCGCCCTCGACCACGAAGAACACCTGCGCGCTCATTTGGGGAAGGAGCGCGCCGTCGTCGTTCGGCGTGTCGAACAGGCAATTGTAGAGCACGACGTTGTTGACGATCTGCGGCGTCGGGATGATCTGGCGCAGCGTGCCGAAGCGGCGCTTGTCATTGACGCCGAGCGTCGTGAAATAGGCTTTCATGCCGACCTTGAGACGCTGGACGTCGGCCTCCGACACCTGCGCCCACACCGTCATCTGCGACAAATCGGCGATTTTCAACACCAGCGGCGCGGTCTGGTTGGCGTTGAGCGTCTGGCCCTGCTTCGCCACGAGGTCTACGACCACGCCATCGATGGGCGCGACGATCTTGGTGTATTCGAGGTTGGCGCGATTGCCTTCGAGGGTCGAGATCGCCTGCTTGATCTGCGCTTCGAGCGCCGCGATCTGAGCGGTCGCCACCTTCAGTGTGTTCTCGGCCGCGTCGAACTCCTCGCGGCTGGTGGCGTTCTCGGCCAGTAACCCCTTCTGCCGGTCAAAGCGTTGACGGGCGAGGGCCAAGTCGGCGCGGCGTGACTCAAGCTGCGCCTGCAGGCTCTGCAGTTGCGCCTCGTCGGCGGCGACGCGCGACTGCTGCAAGGTCGGGTCGATCTCGGCCAGCAACTGACCCTGAGTGACCTTGTCGCCGTACGTGACCAAAACTTTCTGCAGCTGGCCCGACACCTGGGCGCCGACGTCGACCGCTTGCACCGGTTGCAGGGTGCCGACCGCCGACACCGTGTCCTCAATGTTGCCCTTGGTGATGGTTTGGGTCAGCGCTTTAGGCGCGTCGGCGTCACCGCCCCATTGCCAATAGATGCCGCTGGCGACGGCCAAGAGGACGATCGCGCCGAAAAGGGCGCTTTTCAATGATATGCGTGACTTTGAAGGGGTCGTTGGCATGACCCCATCATAGCGGAAAATGAACGAGGGTCACCCAGTCCGTGGGCATCAGCGCGGGCGCAAAGAACAATTCTTGATATCATGCCGCGCGTTCCTCCTTCGCTGCGACGCAGCTTCGGAGGACTTGCGCCAAGACCCGCCGAAGCCCAGAGGGCGAAGGCGGGAGGCGCGGCATCCAGAGGTTTGGGTTAGCGAAACAAGTAAAAAAATACCTCGGGAACCTGCGCCGTCGCGCAGGGTGCCGCCAATACCGTAGCGCAGTCGGCGGTCAAACGTGAGCTAGCGCAAGGCTGGTTCAATCGCCGTCAGTTTGTCGATCTGCGCGGCGTCATCATTCGACAGGGTGATGTCTGCTGCTTTCAGGTTTTCCGTCAACTGCGCCTCGCGGCTGATGCCGAAGGTGACCGAGTTGACGAATGGCTTTTGCATCGTCCATGCCAGGGCAACTGCGCCGGGGGTGACGCCGTACTTCGGCGCCAAATCCTTCAATAGATCGACAACGCGGAACGCCTGCTCCATGTCGAGTTTTGGGGCGAGCGTGAACGTTGCGCGGCGGGTTCCGGGTGGCGGCGGTTTGTCGCGCTCGTATTTGCCCGAGAGGAATCCGCCGGCCATCGGCGAGTAGACGACGATGCCCATGCCGGTCGCCTGCGCCATCGGCACCAGGTCACGTTCGATGTCGCGGCCGACGATCGAGTAATAGACCTGATTGCAAATGGTGGGCGTGTAGTTGTAGCGCTCCTGAATGCCGACATAGCGCGCCAGCATCCACGCCGGCCAGTTCGACACTGCGACGTAGCGGACTTTGCCCTGCTGGACGAGTTGCTCGAAGGCGCGCGCGGTCTCTTCCAGCGGCGTCTCCTTATCGAAGATGTGGGCGTAGTAGACGTCGAGCCAATCGGTGCCGAGGCGTTTCAGGCTCTTCTCGCAGGCTTCGATCACGTGCCGTGCCGAAAGGCCTTTGTCGGTGATCAGCGGTCCGACCGGCAGGCCGCACTTTGAGGCGACGATTACATCCTTGCGCCGTGCGCCGAGCGCTTTGCCAAGCGTTTCCTCGGACTTGCCCTCGACGTACTTGTTCGACGTGTCGAACAGATTGACGCCGCCGTCGATCAGGCATGCGACGATGTTGTTTGCGGTCGGCTGATCGATGTTCTTGACCAGACCCGGCAACGTTTCGCCGATGCCGAGGGATCCCGCGCCGAACGACAGCTTCGAGACGACAAGACCGCTAGTGCCGAGGCGGGTGTAACGCATGTAAGTACCTGTGTTCCTAACTCGGTCGTCATGCCGCGCTTCTTGCGCGGCATCCAGAGGTTTCTGTTCTAGCCCAAATCAAACCTCTGGACCCCGCGGTCAAGCCGCGGGGTGACAAATTACGTTGTGGAAATCACTCCAAATCCCTCACCACTCTGACCCCCAACGTGCTCGACAGGTAGTCCGGGTTCTCGCGGCTGCGGCCGGCGGGGCGGGCGAACCAGTTGCGGCTGTACCAGCCGCCGCTGCGCACGATCAGCCGGTCACATTGTTTGGGGTCG
>VGEM01000261.1 GCA_016869315.1 Alphaproteobacteria bacterium
GACGACGCCGCGGAAGCCGGATGCCGCCGTCGGATCGACCACCAGCGACGACACCTGCTTATCGGTGTAGTCCATGTAGAAGAGTGACGGATTGAAGACCGCCCGCCCGTCGAGGAATGTCGTTTTGGCGCCGATCTCATAATTCCACAGCCGCTCAGGCAGGTAGATGTTGTCGGCCAGCCGGTTGAAAACGCCGACGGTCGAAATGCCGCCCGGCTTCACACCCTTGGCGATCGAGGCATACAGCATGGCATCGTCGGACGCCCGGAATTCGGCAAACGCCTTGGGCGCAAAATAGTCCTGCGACAGCGGCAGGTCCTTGGGACCAGGCGCACCGGCCGTCGTACGCAACGGTGTCGCACCAGGGCCCACACCGATCTGGCTGGTGGGGAAACCGTAAATGAAATCTTCCCAATAGTACCGGGCCTCGACGCCGACCGTGAATGCCGAGGCAAGATCGTATTCGAGCAAGCCGTAAACCGAGTAATGCTTGGTGTTGCGCGTTTCGTCGGTTGATGTGATCGCCGGATTGTTGGCAAGCACGTTGTTGAGACCGGCCGACGCCGTTGGAATTGTCAGCAATATCGCGAAGCTTCGATTGTCCTGAGTCGCTTTCTCGCGCCAATAAAGACCGCCGACGGCCCAGCGCAGTCCCTCGGTATCGAGACTGGCGAGCCGCAAGTCTTCGCTCACCTGGGTCGTACGGCCATCGGTGTTGAATTCGAATGTCGACGGCAATGGCTCGCCGACCCCGCCCGGCGCCGGCAACGGCACCTGGGTTGGCCGGGCGCCGAAACCGTCGATGTCCTGAAAGACGCTCGAATCGGCGCGCAGATAGGCGGTCGTCGATTCAAGCGCGAACGATCCGAAGTCGTATTCGGCGTGGACGCGACCGAGCACGGTTTCCAATTCCGCACCCGGATACTTTTCCAGGGTGCGCGGATTGAGACTGATGCGGACCGTGCGGTCGGGACGGAATCGTCCCGGCGCCGGACCGCGAACCGTCGCTGGAATCGTGAAGTTGCCGATGCGCTGTCCAGCGACGTTCGCAGGAAGCGGGATAAACACCGAGGAATTGTTGGCCGCCGAAATCTGAACATACGGCGGCTGCTCGGTGTCGTTGCTGCCATAGCTGACCGACGCCTTGATATCGAACGCATCGTTGGGGCGAAGGGTCGCGGCGAGCGAACCCTGAATACTTTCGTAGCCACCGAGGCGATCGCCCGAGACGGTGTCGCGATGGTACCCGTCGCTGCGCGAATATCCGCCGTAGGCGCGAAGACCAAAGGTGTCGGACACCGGGCCTTCGACGGCGCCGGTGGCTTCATAGGTTCCGTGCGAGCCAACGGTGGCGGCGACACGGGCGGCGTTTTCGTCACCCGGAAAGCGCGTGACGTAATTGATCGCGCCGCCGAAAGCGACCCGGCCGTAAAGCGCGCTCTGCGGGCCCTTCACCACCTCGATCCGTTCGACGTCGATCAGGCGTAGATTGAGAAGATTGCCGCCGCCGGCGGTCGAGATCGCTTCGCTCGACACGTCGACGCCGTCGATCAAGATTCCGATCGGCGGACGGCCGCGGGTCGCGGGCAATCCGCGGATGGTGGGCCGGGTGTCCTGGGCGCTGAAGGCCTGATCGAACACCAGGCTCGGTGTAAGTTTGGCGATGTCGTCGATGCGGGCGATACCGGCGCGCTCGATCTGCTCGATGGTAAAGGCGGTGACCGAGAGCGGGATTTCCTGAAGCGACTCCGCGCGTTTGCGGGCGGTAACGATGATCTCCTCAATGTCGGCGCTCATCGCCGGCATGGCCGCCAACAACGCCGCGGCGGACACAAACGTGGTTCGGTACATTGACCTTGGCATCTCTTCCCCCATTGCCCACGCCATTCGTGCGACCGAATAGCCGTTGTTCAGTATCGGGGTGAATGGTGCCTGTTTTCGAGGCGGAGGCCGCCGTCCGGCCGCTGGGCGACCAGATTACCCACTCTCATAGTATGGATTAATGACGGTGGCGCCGGAGTATCGTTGCGCGTGAGCACGCTGAACACGCGACCGATGAAATCATCGCGCGCCGCATCCCGCGCCACCAAGCCGGTGCATGCGTTTCAATATCGTCGGAATAGAAAACGGGGGAGCCAGACAGCTGGCTCCCCCGTTTGCTTCATATCGGAAGCTACCGAACCGTCTCGGGTTCCTTGGGCGCCTCGGGCGGCGCTTCGCCTTCTGATTCGGCGATCTCGTCCGCCTCGGCCTTGACCTTGGGCGGCGGCTCCTTGGACGGCGTGATCTCGAACGACATCTTCTCGTCGACAACGTCGCCTTTGACATGGCCGCCATTGACCAAGTCGCCAAAAAGGAGCTTGTCGGCCAGCGGCTTCTTGATCTCCTGCTGGATGACCCGGCCGAGCGGGCGGGCGCCCATTTGCTTGTCGTAACCTTTTTTGGCGAGCCAATCGCGCGCCGCCGGCGTGAGTTCGATGGTCACGTTGCGATCGGCAAGCTGGGCCTCAAGCTGCATGACGAATTTATCGACAACCCGTCCGACGACGTCAGGCGAGAGGTTGGCGAAGGTGATGATCGAATCCAGCCGATTGCGAAACTCGGGCGTGAACATCTTCTCGATCGCCGCCATGTCCTCGCCTTCGCGCATGTCGCGCTCGAAACCGATGGCGTGCTTGGCCAGTTCCTGGGCGCCGGCGTTGGTGGTCATGATCAGAATCACATTGCGGAAGTCGACACTCTTGCCGTTGTGGTCGGTCAGCTTGCCGTGGTCCATGACCTGCAACAGGATATTGAACAGGTCCGGATGCGCTTTCTCGATTTCGTCGAGCAGCAGCACACAATGCGGATGCTGGTCGACCGCGTCGGTGAGCAGTCCGCCCTGGTCGAAGCCGACATAGCCCGGTGGCGCGCCGATCAGACGCGATACCGAGTGCCGCTCCATGTACTCCGACATATCGAAGCGATGAATTTCGATGCCCAAGCTTTTTGCGAGCTGGCGCGCCACTTCGGTCTTGCCGACCCCCGTCGGGCCGCAAAAGAGATAATTGCCGATGGGCTTTTCCGGCTCGCGCAAGCCGGCGCGGGCGAGCTTGATCGCCGAGGACAGCGCGATGATGGCGTTGTCCTGGCCGAACACCATGGTCTTGAGGTCGCGCTCCAGGTTCTGCAACGCCTTCTTGTCGTCGCGCGTGACGGTCTTGGGCGGGATGCGGGCGATCTTGGCGACCACCTCTTCCACGTCCCTCACCGTCACGACCTTGCGGCGCTTGCCGACCGGCAACAGCATGCGCGAGGCGCCGACCTCGTCGATCACGTCAATCGCCTTGTCGGGCAGTTTGCGGTCGTGGATATAGCGCGCCGCCAGCTCGACGGCCGTGCGGATGGCCTCGCCCGTATACCGTACTTTGTGGTGCTCCTCGTAATAGGGCTTGAGGCCCTTCAGGATCTTGATGGCATCTTCGACCGTCGGCTCATTCACGTCGATTTTCTGGAACCGGCGCACCAGCGCGCGGTCTTTTTCGAAGTGATTGCGATATTCTTTGTAAGTGGTCGAGCCGACGCACCGGAGCGTGCCCGACGCCAGTGCCGGCTTGAGCAAATTCGAAGCGTCCATGGCGCCGCCCGAGGTGGCGCCGGCGCCGATCACGGTGTGAATTTCGTCGATGAACAGCACCGCGCCCTTGGTCTGTTCAAGCTCGCCGAGCACGGCTTTCAATCGTTCCTCGAAGTCACCGCGATAGCGCGTGCCGGCCAGCAGCGAGCCCATGTCGAGCGAAAAGATGATCGCATCGTGCAGGACTTCGGGGACTTCCTTGTTGATGATGCGCCGCGCCAGTCCCTCGGCGATGGCCGTCTTGCCGACGCCGGCATCACCGACATAGAGGGGGTTATTCTTGGTGCGGCGGCAGAGAATTTGAATGGTGCGCTCGATTTCCTTCTCGCGCCCGATGAGCGGATCGATCTTGCCGGCCTTGGCCTTTTCATTGAGGTTGACGCAATAGGCGGTCAGGGCCTCCTGGCCCTTCTTGACCACCTCTTCACTCTTCGCGTCTTCGCCCGCGCCATGCACGGTTTTGCGTTCGCCCGCGCCGGGACGCTTGGCAATACCGTGCGAGATGTAGTTGACCGCATCCAGGCGCGTCATGTCCTGGGACTGGAGGAAGAACACCGCGTGGCTTTCGCGCTCGGAGTAGAGCGCCACCATCACGTTCGCGCCGGTGACTTCCTCGCGGCCCGACGATTGAACGTGGATCGCCGCGCGTTGAATGACGCGCTGGAAACCCGACGTTGGCTTTGGATCGTCGCTGCCGCGGCTCGCCAATTCCTTGAGGTCGGTGTCGACGAACTGTTTGACCTCGGTCTTCAGCTTGTCGACATTGACGTTGCAGGCCTTGAGAACGGCGATCGCATCGGGATCGTCGCACAGCGCCAACAGCAGATGCTCCAACGTCGCGTATTCGTGGCGGCGTTCGGCGGCCGAGGCGAGCGCGAGGCGAAGCGTCTTCTCGAGATTCTGCGACAGCATTGACACCGGGCGAGGTCCTTATTCTTTTTCCAACGTGCATTGCAGCGGGTGCTGGTTCTTACGAGCGAGATCCATCACCTGGTTCACTTTTGTTTCGGCCACCTCGAAGGTGAACACGCCGCATACGCCGACACCGCGCTGATGCACATGCAGCATGATCTTGGTCGCCTCTTCGGTCGACTTGGCGAAAAATTTCTCGAGCACGTGAACGACGAACTCCATCGGCGTGTAATCGTCGTTCAGCATCAAAACCTTGTACATCGACGGCTTCTTGACCTTGGGGCGGGTCTTGATCACCACGCCGGTATTGGGCCGGCCGTCGTTGTTATTGTTGTTGTCGTTGCGTTGGTCAGACATGATGGCGCGATACAAACTTTCAAAACGTGCAGTCAGGATAGCAAAGTCAGCCGTCCCATAGATGGTGTCTCGAAGCGGGAAGCGCCACAAGCCGCAACGATCCCTCGACCGCGACTCCCCCGGCTGGCATTGGACACGGCAAGGTTTAAATCCGGTTGAACAGCCAAAGTACCATATGAGTCAAAGGGATGCTGGACTTGTCCCCAGGGCGGGCGTATTGTCACAAAAAAGTCACGCTCGCAGCCGTGACTCAGGAGATGGCCGACCACCGTGGCGGAACCCGGAACCGAATACCGGGTCAACAGGGGTAGTAACTGAATGACATTGATTCGTCGGTGGGCCATAGCGGTTTTCTGCCTTGGTCTTTTTGCCCTCCCGAACCTCGCGGCTGCGAAATACGCAGCCATCGTTGTCGACGCCGACACCGGCCGCGTTCTCCACGGGGCCAACGCCAACACCCGCAATCATCCGGCGTCGCTCACCAAGATGATGACGCTCTATATGCTGTTCGACGCCGTCGAGAGCGGTCGCCTCAAACTCGATTCTCCTCTTAAGGTTTCGCAACGCGCCGCTGGTATGGCGCCATCCAAACTCGGCTTACGGGCCGGCGCGACGATTTCCGTTGAAGACGCCATCCAGGCCCTGATCACCAAGTCGGCGAACGACGTGGCCGCCGTGGTTGCTGAAAACCTCGACAAGTCCGAGGCCCAGTTTGCCAAATCGATGACCGCCAAAGCGCACACGCTCGGTATGAGCCGATCGACCTTCAAGAACGCGTCGGGCCTGCCGAACAAGGCGCAATTCTCGTCGGCTCGCGACATGGC
>VGEM01000262.1 GCA_016869315.1 Alphaproteobacteria bacterium
GGGCGACGCCGGCCGAAGCTTACGGCACGAGCAGGCCTATGGATATGATGGGCAAGGCAAGGGCCTTGCCCGCATCTCCACAGGCCCAACAGCAACATCAAAAGGCTTTCAATATGATCAGGAAGTTAGCAGCGTGATCAGCAACCGGAATACACCTTAACTTCGCTGCCAACCTGTCCAAACAACCGGGACCACCTTAGGCCTCGCGCACGCACTTGAGCAATCTTTCGGCGGTGCCTTTGAGCAGCAAATCGCCCGCGTCGTGCCCCAGATTGTCGTTGATCGCCTTAAAGCCGTCGAGGTCGATGAACATCAACCCGATATTGCTCTTGGCGCGGCGGGCTTCGAGCACGAGCCGCTGCAGACGGTCGTTGAACAGCGTGCGGTTGGGCAGGCCGGTCAGCTGATCGTAGGTCGCCTGGAAGATGACTTTCTCTTCCTCCAATTTGCGTGCGGTGATGTCGGACACCGATGCAACCACCTGCTGCAGCCGGCCCTTGTCGTCGCGCACGGCGGCGAGGCCGATGCGCCAGCAGCGCCGGCTGGCGGCGGCGCCGTGCCAGTGCTCCCACTCGGTCGATGGCGCGCGCTCAAGCTGGGCCAGCACATCCTGCAAACGGCGCTCATCGAGTTTGAGCAAGTCCGTCAGTGCTTGCCCACCCGCATCGTTGAGTCGGCGAAAGGCCGGATTGACCTTGGTCACCTTGAGCCGCGCGTCGGCGACGATCAGCCCATCGAGCGAGTGCTCGAACACGGCGGCGGCGACCCGCTGCTCGGCGGCGATGCGCTTCTTCTCGGTGACGTCGCGCACGGTGATGACCGCGCCGATCCGCGCTTTGCCGTCGGTCAGGGGCGCGATGGTGTAGGCGGCCTCGAACGTCGAGCCATCCGTGCGCGCGAGCCAGGCCTCGATTTCCGCGTGGAAGGGCCCGGCCGCGAGCTGCTTCTTGACGGGCGCCGGCGCGCCGTCGGCCAGTGTGAACAGACGATCGACCGCAATGCCGTTCATCGCCGCCACATCGCGGTTGAACAGTTCGGCCGCCGACGGGTTGGCGAAAGTCACCTTGTCATCGAGGCCAACCGCGACGATGGCATCCGAGACCGATGCGAGGATCTGGCCGGCGGCGGCGTGGTGCGGGGACGTGGCTGCCATGTCGCGCCCACGATGCCACGACGGGCGCGGAATTCCTAGAGTTGGGCGGTCACGGCCAACGCCTGACGGCCCGCACGCCAAGAAGGACGGCCAGCACCGCGGCGTAGATGGCGGGCTCGACATAGCCCGCTTTGATCATGAAGAAGTAGTGGACCACGCCGAGCACGCCGGCGGCATAAACGATCCGATGCAACGCCCGCCAGCGTTTGCCGCCAACGCGGCGCACCATGGCATCGGTCGACGTGACGGCGAGAGGGACAAGCGTTGCCAACGCCGCCACGCCGATCGTGATGTAAACGCGCTTGACGATGTCACGCCAGATCGCCGGCCAATCGAAGAACTGATCGAGCCCGACGTAGGCCAGCATGTGAAGGCAGACGTAGAAGAACGCAAACAGGCCGAGCATGCGCCGGAGCCGGGCGATCTGATTCCATCCCGTGACCAGGCGTACCGGCGTGACGGCAAGAGCGATCAGCAGGAACCGCAGCGCCCAGTCGCCGAGATCCCGCGTCACGGCTTCGATCGGGTTGGCGCCCAAGTCGCCGGTGAAAGCCCGGATGGCGAGCAGGGTCACCGGGATCAACGACGCCGCGAACACGGCGGGCTTCAAGGCGCGCATGGCGAAATGAGATCCGGTCTCGGTCATGGCGGTGGTGATGCCACGAAAATCGCGCCCATGCATTCACCGATCCGTGAGTTCACGTCGTCGTGTGCCCGCGGCCGCTCTCGGGCGGGGTCTCAAACTGTTGCAATTCCCGGCTTGCAACTCGTCGCCGCGCCCCGCACATTGCGTTTTCGCGGCGCAATCTTTGGACCCTTTATGGCCCCCGACATAGATCTTTCCTGCGAAAAGTGGGGCCCGCTCTGGCTCGCGCCCGGCATCAGCAAACGCAACATGTGGACGCTGATCTATGCGGCGTTCTTCACCATCGGTCTGCTGACCTTTGTCGGCGTCGGCACACCCTACGTGCTCTCGGCGATCTTGCACATTCCACCCGAAGAACAGGGTGTCGTCAGCGGCAATCTGGTGTTCTGGACCGAGATCGCCGCGATCATGCTGTTCGGCCCGGTCGGCCTTCTGGTCGATCGTTTCGGCCGCAAGCCGCTCTATTCCTTTGGCTTCCTGCTGATGGGGCTCGGCTACGGCCTCTACCCCATGGCGAGCGATGTGTTCGAGCTGACCATCTACCGCGTCGTCTACGCCGCCGGCATCGTGACAGTAACCGGCGTTCTGGCGACCGTCGTCACCGACTATCCGCAAGAGGTCAACCGCGGAAAGATGGTGGCCATTGTCGGCTTCATGAACGGCCTCGGCATTGCCGTGCTGAACGCCATCCTGGGCGGGGTGCCCAAGCGACTGGTTGATCGCGGCTTCGACGAAGTTGCGGCCGGCCAGATCACCCATTTGATCGTTTCGGCGCTCTGCGTCATCTCCGCCATCGTCGTCGCGTGGGGCTTGAAAGGCGGCCTGCCCGCCCAACGCGCCGAACACCCGCCCTGGATGCTGACGGTGCGCGCGGCGCTTCGCGCGGCGCTCAATCCGAGAATCGCTTTGGCCTATTCGGCCGCTTTCATCGCCCGTGGCGATCTCGTCATCCTCGGAACTTTCTTGACGCTATGGGGCAAGAACGCGGGCCTCGAGTCCGGCATGGACATCGCCGAGGCCAGCCGCCGCGGCACATTGATCTTCGTCTTCGCCCAATCGGCGTCGTTGCTATGGATCGGCGCCGCCGTTTTTCTACTCGACCGCTTCAATCGCGTCGCCGCGCTGGCGGCCTGCATGGCGCTGGCCACCGTCGGCTATCTCGTCATGGGCTTTGTCACCAACCCGCTCGATCCGATCGATCTGCCGCTGATCTTCCTGCTCGGCATCGGACAGATCAGCGCTTTTCTTGGCGCGCAGTCGCTGGTGGGTCAGGAAGCGCCGATCGGCGAACGCGGCGCCATTCTCGGCGGATTTAACACCTCGGGCGCGCTCGGCATTTTGTTCTGCTCGGTGGTTGGCGGTTATTTGTTCGACGCCGTCAGCCCGAAGGCGCCGTTCGTGTTGGTCGGCGTGATCAACGCGCTGGTCTTTATTCTTGCCATTGTCGTGTGGCGCCTCGCGCCCGGAACCGAACGGCCGCGCCACTCGTGACTCCGGCGCTGGCGGCGTTCGCGTTCGGCAACTTCGCGGTCGCGGCCGCCGCGTTCACACTGCCGGGCATTTTGGCCCCCGTCGCCACGGGGCTCAACGTCTCCGTCGTCGACGCCGGACATCTGATCACGATCTACGCCGCGGCCTATGCCGTCGGCGCGCCGCTCCTGACGGCGCTGACCACCAGGCTCGATCGCCGCGTGCTGTTGATGACCGGTCTCGTCACGGTCGCCGCATCCAATGCGCTGACCGCGGTCGCCACCGATTATTCCGTCGCCGTGGTCAGCCGGGTGCTGGCCGCCTGCGGCGCCACCATCTACACGCCGGTGATCACCTACGTCGTCGCCATGACCAGCCCGCCCGAGCGCCGCGGCCGCGACCTCTCGCTCGCTTTCCTGGGGCTCAGTCTCGCGCAAGTGATCGGCATTCCGCTCGCGACCTGGATCGGTTTCGCCTACAGCTGGCGCGTGACGTTTGGGCTGATCGCCACGCTTGCCGCCGCCGCCCTCGTCTTCGTCGCGATCTACGCGCCCAGGGGCGTCAAGGGTCAGACCATGAGCGGCGCCACCTGGATCGCCATGGGCAAGGATTGGAAGCTGATGCTGGCCGTGTCGGTTACCGCGTTGCAGATGGCCGGGCAGTTTGCGGTCTACACCTACATCGGACCGTTGCTGACGGATTCGGTCGGGTTCGACGACGCCGGCATCACGCTCGCGCTGATCGGCTTCGGCGTCTTCAGCATCGTCGGCGGCTTGTCGGGCGGCTGGATCGCAGATCGGCTTGGCAGTTACGTCGGCCTCTGGCTCACGGTCGGCGCCATGGCGGTCGGCATCGGGCTGTTGTCGCCGGGGCACGGCTCGGTGTGGCTGACGCTGACCGGCCTCGCGATCTGGGGCGTGTTCGGTTACGCCTTCACCACGCCGCAGCAAACCCGGCTGATCAAAGTCGGCGCTGCGGCACCGGGGATGACCTTGGCGCTCAATTCCAGTCTGCTCTACATCGGCACCGCCATCGGCGGCGCCACCGGCGGGTTCATCATTTCACATGACGGTTATGCCGGGCTCGGCTGGGGCGGCGGCGCCTGGTGCCTGGCCGCCCTTGCCGCTCTGTGGATGTCGCGGTCGGCGGCCGACCGACGGCAATAGCCTCGGTTCCGCCCATGTGCGAAAGTTCGTGCACCTTTTGAAACGCGGAGGAAACCATGCTCGATCGTCCACCCCTGATGTCCGATTTTGTGCCTGCCTCGCGCCGCAGCGTGATGGCCGGCGGCCTCGGTCTCGCAGCCGGGGCCTGGGGCGCACCGCAAGCTCAGGCCCAGACGCCCCAGGCCCAAACGCCCCAGGCCCAAACGCCAAAGGGCTTCGATTTGATGGATCCCGAGACCAATTTGAAGACGTTGCTCAAGCTCCAGGCCGATCTTGCCGAAAAAGACACGATCGGCGGATTTCCCGGCGAAGCGTGGGCCTGGGTGTCGGGCCAGGGCAACACCAAGGTGTTCAAGACCTACGGTATTGGCACTAGCCGCGTGCAGGCGATGGGCGATGGCGTGTGGCGGTTCTATCACCGCGAAATTCTCTATTATTGCGACCCCAAGACCGGCGAGATCCTGAGCGACTGGGTCAACCCCATCACCGGGAAACGTGTTGAGATCTTGCACATCATCAATGACCCGGTGAACCGCGTATATCGCCTCAAGGGCGGCCTGCTCGATCCGCCGTTCCCGCACATGGTGGTGGGTGATCGCGTCGTATTCCAGCTCGACGTCCTGCGCTCGACCGAGAAGAACCCGATCGAGCGTGCCAAGTATCCGTTGCAGTCGCAGCAGGACCTCTATCAGTCGGGCGAGTTGTGGGCGATTTCGGGCAGCTTGAAGGAAGTCAGCGATCCGAACGTCACCTCGGCCGAAAACCACACCGCCTGGGCGCGCGTCGGCATGTGGCTGCCCTTCATGGAAATGGGCGATCGTCAGGGGGTGATGATTTATCACTCGCAGTCGTTCAAGTTCAAACAGGGCAAGTCGATGATCCCGAAAAAGATTCTCGACTACACCGAAAAGAACTACCCCGCATTCCTCGAGGCGCCGAAGGAATGGAAGGACCAGAGGGAAAACGAGAACACCTGGTCCTACTCGCTCAAGGTGATGAAAGAGCGCGAAGCCCAAGGCAAGCGCCAGCCCGATGGCTCGATCTTCGGCAAGAGCGATACGAAGGTTTAAGCGGATCCGTCACTGTCGACGTGGAAAGGGCCCCGGTTGGGGCCCTTTCGACTTTTAGAGCATCGAGCGTGAATTAGGAATCGAAAGGGGATTCCCTTTGGAGCGATTTTGTGATTCACCGTTTTTGGAGGTGGATCATGGGGAAGTTCTATTCGA
>VGEM01000263.1 GCA_016869315.1 Alphaproteobacteria bacterium
GTTCATTCTCTGGTTCGGGTTCGGCTCGGAGTCGAAGATTCTCATGAGCGCGATGCTGGCCTTCTTTCCGGTGTTCGCAAACACGCTGTTTGGCGTCAAATCCGTCGATCCGGGCCATCGCGATGTCATGATCAGCCTCAATGCCGGCCGCTGGCAGACCTTCGTGCGGCTTGAATTGCCGAGCGCGCTGCCCTCAATCCTGACCGGCATGGAAGTCGGCATGGTATTCGCGACCGTCGGCGCGGTGGTGGGCGAGTTCATGGGGGGCAGCGCCGGCCTCGGCTTTCTGGCCATGGCAAGCCTCAATGCCTTCGAGGTCGATACGCTGTTCGCCGTGCTCATTCTGCTGACGGTGGTCGGGTTCGCGCTTTACAGCGTGGTGATTGTCGCGCGACGCTTCGCCGTGCCGTGGCACGAGTCGGTCGCCGCCAGCCGGCCGACGATCGCGTAGGAAGGATTCGCCGATCATGGCTTCCCGCACCGCCGCCCAATGGCAACAGCCGCCCGCCGTGCCGGACACCCACTATGTCAGCGGCAACGTTTACAGCGACCCGCAGATCTTTGCCGAGGAACGCGACAAGATTTTCGGCAGGACGTGGACGATCGCCGCCCACGAGAGCGAACTGCCGAACCCGTTCGACTTTCGCACCTACGACTATGCCAATACACCGCTGGTGATCGTGCGCGGCGGCGATGGCCGCGTTCGCACCTTCATCAACGCCTGCTCGCATCGCGGCGCCAAACTGGTGAACGAGCCCGGCGGCAACGCCAAGACCTTTACGTGCTTCTATCACTTCTGGTCTTACAACAGCGAAGGCGCCTGCGTCGGTATTCCAAAGAGCGAGGCCTACGATCAGGTCGGGCTTGATCCATCAAAGTGTGGGCTCCGCGAAGTGCGTACCGAGGTGCGCCTCGGGCTGGTGTTCGTCAATCTCGATGACGCGGCACCCGGACTCGACTCGTTCCTCTCGGGCGCGCTCGATACGTTTCAGTCCGTCATGGGCACCGGCGAGCTGGAGGTGTTTCACTTCCAACGCTCGGTGATTCGCGCCAATTGGAAGGCGTGGGTCGAGACCAATATGGACGCCTATCACACCATCATGCACGTCGTGCTGCGCAAGACCCAGGTCGACTCGACCCGCGTCATCACCACCTATCCCGGCGGTCACCTCAGCACCGATGGCGTCAAGGCGTCCTACACCAACTATAAGGGCTGGGGAGATCGCTCACAGGCCATGGCGCTGCCGGGCTCGGCGCCGGACGATCTTCGCGTCGGCAACTTGTTCCCCAACTCGGCCATTCTGATTCGCGGCACGGTGATGCGGATCGACGTGCTGTCACCGATCAGCCCGCACGAAACCGCGGTGGAATCGCGCGGCATCGGTATCAAGGGCGATTCGGACGCGAACCGCCTGACTCGGATCAAGCATCACAATCAGTATTGGGGCCCCTTCAGCCGCAACTGGCCCGAGGACGCCTACGCCGCCGAAGCCTGCGAAAAGACCTTCAGCACCGGGGCGGCCAAGTATCAGATCATCGCCCGCGAGGAGAACATGCGCGGCCAGGACGACGGCATGATGCGGGTGTTCTATGCGGAGTGGAGCCGGCGTATGGGCCGGCCGGCCCATAACCCGCTCAATCGGTGATCAGATGAGCGCGCCGTTCGAGGACATTCGCGCTTTGATTTATCGCGCCTCATTGACGCTCGACCGCGAGGATTGGATCGGTTTTCTGGCGCTGTGTGCGGCGGACTTCCGTTACCTGATCACCGCCTATAGCCCCGAACTCCGCAAGCGCATGATCTGGTTCGACCACGACCTTGAGAGCCTGAAGGCACTGCTTGACATGGTGCCGCAACATTTGCGCCGGCATGGCACCTTGCTTCGGCATGTGTCGGTCGGAATGATCGAGCCCGCCGGTTCGCCTGACTGCTACACGGTCACCAGTACGTTTCAGTGCCTGCACACCGAGCTTGATGGCACCACACGCCTTTACGCTGTTGGTCGCTACATCGACACGGTCACCATGTCCGATGGGCGGGTGCTGTTTTTAGGGCGCGACACTCAGCTTGAAACGCGCGATCTTGGCATTGGCTCACACGTGCCGCTTTGAACCAGCGGCGCGGCGCAGCTCGTGGATTGTTTTTGGCAGTTTCGGAGTTTGGATTTCAACGGCGGTCGACATGTGTGATGTTGACTTCGTGAGGATCGATAGCGAAGGAAGCGAACCCAAGCTGACTGAAGCCATGATGGGGCTTGGCCCCCGGGTTAAGTCGTCATTCATCGAATTTTCGCAATTTACCCCGATGGCGGAATACATCAGCCTGGCGATGACGCTGATGTCGTTGAATTTCGATTGCTTCGATCAGACGGGGGTCCGCAAATTCGAAACAGCCGACGCCATTTCAGAATTTCTGCGATCTGAATTCGCGGCGAGCAAGATTGCCGTCACAAAACCGTGGTTCGTGGCTCGGCCCTGAAACGCCGACAGCTATTTCAATTTCACTTTTTCGGCCACCAATGCGGCCAGATCGAGATATTTGATGTCGGGATTCTTGGCGCAGTTGCCCGACAGCGCGCCGATCAGTTGTGCTCGCGACGAGAACGGAATCTCCATGCCGGGCTGCGCGGCGTTCTTGAAGCCCTGGATGAAAGCGAACGCCCAGAGATCGGCGAAGTTGGCCTGGGCCGTGTCGGCACCAGCCCGCGCGGCCGCATAATCACCACAGGTATAGGCCCCGGGCGCGAACGCCGCGGTGGATGACGACAACACCGGCGGTGACTTCGACATCGTCTCGCCCGCGATATTGAACAGAAAACTCTCGGGCTTGGCGGCACACGCGTCGCGCAAAGCGTTTGGCAAGGCGGCGCCATCTTCGGACAACGTCAGAGCCTTGCCCGCCTTGGCATGCCCGGCGAGGTAGCCGTGGGCCCACAATCGCGCCAAGGCCGATTGATGTGCCGCGCCGGAGCCCTCGCGCAGCGCGCCGCAGCGAAACTCGACGCCGCTGAATTCCCGCGCTGTGGCGGCAGCCTCCTCGCCTTCCAAGGTATCGTTACCGGCAGAGGTTTCGGCGCCGCGATCGGCGTCCGATGCCACTTGAAGACGAATGAGTTTATCCGGATCGGTGACCGATCCATTGCGGGACTCGTTGCCCTTCTTGATCTTGTCGACGAACTCCATGCCCGATTCGACTTCGCCCCAGGCGGTGTACTTGCCGTCGAGCGATGAACGGTTGGTGTCAGCCAGCACGATGAAGAACTGGCTATCGGCGGTGTTCTTACCGCCGCCGCGCGCCATCGACACGGTGCCCCTGACTTGGGGAACACGGGAGAATTCGGCGTCGAGATTGCGACCCGAGCCGCTCTTACCGGTCCCGGTCGGATCGCCGGTCTGGGCCATGAAGCCGGCAATGACGCGATGAAACACCATGCCGTCGTAGTATCCGCCACGCACCAGGTGCTTGATCCGCGCGACATGCTTCGGCGCGATATCGGGCCGCATCCGAATGACGACACGGCCATCGTCGAGATCGAGATAGAGGGTGTTGTCTGGATCGGGCGGTCGATCCGCGGCAATGGCGACGCCGAATCCGACCGCGAGGAAAACCGAAATCACCAGATAGCGCAGTGCGGATTGGGCGATCACATCAGAATCCCCCGGCTGTCTTGAAGCGAGCACCTTAAGTATATGAGAGTCCTCTCATTTTTGCGCGCACCAAGAAGAGCTTCAATCCTGGTGGACAGGGTCACCATCGCATGCCTTCGCCCGGTCGTGTGTGACGCGCCGCGAAGGTTCGGTGACCGATTGAGCCATCAACATCCGATCGAATGGATTAAGTGACGCTTCGGCAGCGAGTGCGAGATCGGGGGTGACCGCCGCGAGCAATGATGCTTTCGGCCTTGGCCCCGCTTCGACCGCCTCGACCAGGTGCGTCAAATTCGACTTGCTTAGCGTCGAGCACGTTGACGGTGGGCATGGCCGACCCTCCACATCAGCTCATACCGGCTAACATGGCCAACGGGCTGTCTCGAATGCTCGTTGATGATTTCCGGGAGCCTGTGACCACGGCCGCGCCGCGCTGAAGACGTAGTCGTTTTCACGGCGCGCCAGATGGCACTCGAAGCAGGCGGTAGCGGCCTTGGCCTGGGTGATGGCGCGGGTATTGGGGTCGCCGGCGCCAAAGCCTTCGAAGCCCCAGCCGCCGGTCGCGGCATATTGCTTCGAGTCCTTATGCATCACGCCGACGACCTTGCGGCCGGCTTCCTCAATCGCACCATCGGCGCTCTTGGTATCGAGCAGATCGAACACGATCACGGCGCCATCGGCGAATTTGCCCGACGCGTATCCCGCCTTGGCTTGGGCATTGGCGTAAATATGGTGAATGCCGCCGAAGGCCTCATAGAGGCCATGGCCCGGACCGATCACCATGGACTTCACGTGATGCCAATCACGGTAACCGGCGGGATATGGTACTTCCGCGGCGCCGGCGAGGCCGGATGACAGGGCGACGAGAGGAAGGGCGACAAGGCCGAGTTTAAACATGGCGATAAACCTTCGAAGTTGCCGAGGGGGACGAGTTGTGGCGAAGTGCGAGTCTAAACCGACGCGGCGCCGCGAAAAGCAGGCACCAAGCGGTACCTAGGGAACTTTTTGGTTCATCTTATTGATGAGACAGCAGAAAAAAATTCACCGCCGCACCGGCAAAGCCGCCAAATCCGTCGCCGGCATGATGGAAGACATCCTCGGCTGCAAATGGTCGCTGACGGTGCTCGGTCTCATTCGGCGCGGCGTGCACCGGCCCGGCGCCATGGAGCACGCGGTCGACGGCCTCTCGTCCAAGGTGTTGAACGAGCGCCTGCGCAAGTTGGTGCGCTACGGCATCACCAAGAAGAAAGTGTTCGCCGAGGTACCGCCGCGGGTCGAGTACCGGCCGACCACGTTCGGGACAAAGTTCGGGACCGTGCTCGACCAAATTGCCGCGCTTGAGCGCGGCTCCACTTGATCCTCATGCCGCCTTCGGGCGAATGTTGGCGTTCTGGCGGAAGAAGTTGGTGGGATCGTACTTGGTCTTGAGCGCGACCAGGCGGTCGTAGTTGCCGCGGTAGTTTTCGCGCACCGACTTTTCCGACGTGTCGCTGGTGAGATTGGCGTAGTACCCGCCGTCGCCGAACGGGCGCAGCGTGCGCCAGGTTTCGCGGCACCACGACATTTTCTGCTCGCCGATGCCCATGCCGAAAGCAAGCGGGTCAGCCCAGCTGGACGAGACGCCGACCGAGAACAGCGCGTCACGATGAGCGAAGGCCGTGGCATCGTTCGGCACCCGCGCAGTGGCGCCGCCGAGCGCAAAGAAACTCACGGTAACGCCCGGAACCTCGTCTTCCATGAACCGGTCGAACGCGGGATCGACCATCTTGGGATCGATCCCGGTGTAGCCACCGGTCGAGTACTGACCCATGCCGTGCGGCGCCGGATTGGGGCCGCCCTGCTGGACATCGACATATTTCACGGTTTCGAGGCGCGAGGCCGTTGGGGTCGCGAATTTGGTTACGGGTTCGAGCAATTTCTCGGCCTCGCCCGTGGGCCCGAAATGCGTGCCGCTGATCGAACCGATCAGCGCGCCATCGGCCGTCCGCGACATGGCACCGGA
>VGEM01000264.1 GCA_016869315.1 Alphaproteobacteria bacterium
CATCCGCAAAGTCGACCTGCCTGCGTTTGGCCGCGAGGCGTTCTACGCCGAGTGGCGCGATGCCGGCACGCCGGACAAGGTGACGCGTCAGCGGATCTACGGGTTCGCGATCGACGCCGCCGAGAAGAAGTTGCGCCTCAACCTGCACATCTGGCCCGCCGACAAGCCCGCGTTTGTCGCGCGCACGTCGGGCGCTCATCGCGATCCCGCGAAGCTTACAGGTGTGACGCCCGCCGATATGGCGGGGCTCACCGGTTGCGACGTGTATTTCGACGCGGGCGCCGGCGAATTTTCAGGCGCAATGAAAAAAGGCGCCTGCGCCTTCCCCGCGCCCGACGGCACGCCGATCTTCTCCTGGTCGCAGATGAAAATCGACGCCGCGGCGTTTTCCTATCTCGACGGATGGTTCAAGCTGGACGGCACGCCGTACAAGCAATTCAGCAAGGCGTGGTACGAGTTCGAGCGGCGGAAGTGAAGGTTTGAGGCTTGGACTGCGACAATGAGGCATTCTGTCGCCGAATCTCGATTAGTAATTGAATGCCGCGCGGCGGCGCATTTGCAGTGTCATTTGGCATCGTTTTCTCCTGTTCTTTGTGGTCCATCTGCTGATCGATCGCGCACCGCAACCCTTGCCATTTCACCGCCGTTTCGGCCAAATCGGGGCCATGACAACCCTCATCGACGCCGCCCGCGCCCTTGCGCCCGACCTTGGCCCACGCGCGGCCAAGGCTTACGCCGACGGCCGCATTGGCGAAGAAACGTTCGCAGCCCTCGCCAAGGCGGGCCTGCTCGATCCGTTCCGCGATGCCGACCTCTCGGCCGCACGCCTGCTCGACGTCCCGCGCGCGCTGGCGCAGCACTGCGCCTCGACCGCGTGGCTTGTGATGGCGGCCGCGCTCGGCTCCGCCGGCCTAAAGGCCCTCGGCCCGAACGCCGGGGCCCTCGGCCCGAACGCCAAAACGATCAGAAGCGCGAACGGCCTGGCGATCTGGGCCGACCGGGCCGACAGCGCGACGCTGACGCCGGATGGCGCGGGGTTTCGCCTCGCCGGCACCTGGCGCGCCGTGCCGGGCGCGGCGCAGGCGGTGTGGTTCTTGCTGCGCATTGATGCGGCACGCGCCGTTGCCGTTGCCGTGCCGTCCGCCACGGTGACGCTCAACGATCATCAGGCCGGGTTGCGCGGCGCGACGCTCGGCGACGTCGTGGCCAAGGATGTCGCGGTGCCGGCGACGCACGTGCTGCCGATTCCGGACGCGCTCAGCCGTCTCGCCGCGGTGGCGCCGCTCGGTGTCGTGCTCGGTGTCGCCGAGGGCGGCTATCGCGAGTACGTGGCCTCGACCAAGAAACGCATGGCGGCCGTCGGCGGCGCGGCGGTGGCGCGCATGCCGCAGGTGCAGGTGCGCCTCGCCGAGACCGAGGCCGAGCTCGATGTCGCGCGCACGCTGTTCGCCGGCGTGATTGAAAACGCGCTCGGCGCGCCGCGGGCCAACCTTGGCCGCGACGCCGCGTTCATCGCCCGCCAGTGCTTCCGCGCCTTGACCGTGCTGGTGCAACAGATGGGCGCGGTCGGCCTGCTCGAGACCAACGTCGTCCAGCGTCACGCCCGCGACTTGCGCGCCGCCGTGGCCGATCTCCGGCTCGGCTGGGACGCCAACATGGCCGCCCGTGGCCGCGCCGTGCTCGGCGTGCCCGAAACCGATACGGGCACCGAGACAATCGCGGTGTAGCGCGGAAAATAGGGGGAAAATAGGGTACTACCCTATTTTTGACCCTATTTTTGATGACGGCGATTATTCTAATTGCGGTGCGCTCCGTCATTGCCCGGTGACTAGCGCGGTGACGCGCTGCTGGTTGTAGCCGAGGCGGTCGGTGACGATCGCCCAGCCCTCATCGACGGTGAGTTCGTCCGCACGCACCTTGGCCATGAAGCCTTGCGTGTCGGCCCGAAGCGCCGACAGTTTGAACGCCTGCCCGGCGGCAAGCCGCGCGGTGGGGGAATCCACCACCGAGAGAAACTTGTTCGACGCCGTCACCGCGGCGGCGGCACCGGCAGCGCCGACCGGACCGCCGACAGCGACCCCGGCCACGGTACCGATGCCGGCACCGGTGAAGTCGGCGAGGTCGATCTGACGGCGTGCGGCCCGTTCGACCGAGAGGACAAGAAGACGCTCAACGTCGTAAAGGTCGGCATGAAAATAGTTGACCGACACCCGGCTGCGGAGCCGCGTCAGCTCGGACTGCAGCGTCACGATCAACCCATGCACATACGCCGCGTCATCGGGCTCGTAGCGTGTGACGCGGTCTGCGCCGAGTTCGGCCACGACAACGGCGGCAGCACCCAGATACAACACCCTGGTGTTTCGAGCGTCGGCGTCGGCATAGCCCGTGCCGCACAGGGTTTCGCCGGTCTCTTTCGCCACGGTGTTGAAAACACCGCCGCCCGAAGAGGCACACGCAGACAATAAGAAAGCCGCCCCAAGGGCGGCGAGAAACCGAGCCATGACGGACTCCTATGATGAAATGGAATGCGAATTGGTGGTGGAAACGGCGATCAGCCGTCGCCTCGCCCTGTGGATCGACCGCGCGGCAGCACGAGTTTGCCCGGTGTCACATGCGCGACCTTGATGTCGCCGGCCTGACGGCCAAATATTCGTTTTGAGCCTGGCGACCAACGAGAGAACGTCGCTATCGTGTCACCTGACGCGCGCATCGGCGGCGGCGTAAAAGCCGTGTGCGCGGTGCTGGACAGCATGAAACCGAACCGAAGGAGCTGACGAATGATCGCCGAAACCGCCATCGCTGCATTCGATCCCCTGCATCGTCGAGGGTTTCTCGGCCTCGCCGCGGCCACCGCGGTGCCCGGCGCGGCCGCGGCCCAGACCGGTTTCGATATCGCCGATCCCGTCGCGAATCTGGCCGCTTACGTCAAGATCATCTCGACCTTCGCCGATCGGCCGGTCTTCAACGTCTATATGGGCCAGGTCTTTGCCCGCATTGGCGAACGCCTGACGCCATTATTCGGCTACGGCGGCTACGCCTTCACTCAGGCGCGCCGCGCCGACGGCGGCCAGATCGAACTCCGCGGCAAGGAAGTCGCGTTCTACCTCGACGGCAAAACCGGCGAGGTAATGGAAACGTGGGACAACCCGTTCACCGGCGAGCGGGTCGCGGCCGTGCACGTGATCAATCCGGCCTTCTACGCCAAACTAGGTCCGCGCTGGCCGGCGGCGGGATTCACCGGCGCCGGAGAGAACGCGCTTTCGGCGCTGTGGGCGGTCGATCTTGCCACGGTGCAAAGCGCGACCGGCATTTCCACCGGCGCGCCCGCGACGGTACCGTTCTTGCTGCCGTGGACGCGCGCCGGCGACCGGCTCGCCACGCAACTGACCATGTCCGTGCAAAAGGCGAATCCGGTTACGCCAGATCGTTGGCCCAAGGCCTCCACCGGTCCGACCATCGCCTCGCACGAGACGTTTGTCCTGTCCGGCGACGTCGCGAGCCTGTCCGATGCGTCGGCGCCGACCGTGGCCGACGGCGGCGGCAGCCTGACGCGCCAATCGCCGTGGTCGCCGTTCATGCGCATGGGCCAGAGCGGCATCGTCGGCGGTTTGGTGATGTCCTGCCATCTGTACAAGGTCGCCGACGCGGCCGGCTTACCTGCCGGACTTCGTCGTTACCTCGAACGCCGCCACGCCGACATGCTTACGCACTACGATGTCTGGGCGCCGCCGGCCGGCCCGCTCATCACCGGCTGGACCTATTACGCGATCACGGTTGCGCCGGAGCGTTAGCACGGGCCGCAGCGATGGAGGATCGCCGGGAAATGCTCTGATTCGCCGGCCGGCTTCCTCTTGACGCCAACCCAGCGCATCGGTTGGATTGAGAACCGCAGTCTCCGATCAGGCCCCGCCATGAAACGCCGTACGCTCCTGTCAGCAGCCATCAGCGGCGCCGGCGCGGCGCTTGTCCCATTGCGGTCGGTCTTCGCCCAGGCGCTGCCGGCCGTCACCATCGACGGCAAGGAAACGTCGCTCTCGGCGGCGCAATTGAACGACTTTCAACGCGGCCTGACTGGCGCCGTTCTGCGCCCCGACAGCCCCGGATACGACGAGGCCCGTCGGGTATGGAATGCAGAATGGGACCGACGGCCCGCGCTGATCGTGCGCTGCGCCGATGTGAATGATGTATCTCGCGCCGTCGGGTTCGCACGCGAACACAACCTGCTGACGGCGGTCCGCGCCGGCGGCCACAGCATGAGCGGGCATTCCGTGTGCGATCGCGGCATCGTCATCAACATCAGCGCCATCGACGCCGTGACGGTCGATCCGCGGGCCAAGACCGCGACCGCGGGCGGCGGCGCGTTGCTCGGCCAATTGGACGCGGCGGCCCAGGCGCACCGCCTCGTCACCACGGCCGGCGTCGTATCACACACCGGGGTCGGGGGCCTCGCGCTCGGCGGCGGCATGGGCCGGCTGATGCGGAAGTTCGGCCTCACCGTCGACAACATGCTGGGCGTCGAGCTTGTGACCGCGGAGGGACGCGTGATCACCGCCGGCGCCGAGGAAAATAGCGATCTGTTCTGGGGGACGCGCGGCGGCGGCGGCAACTTCGGCATCGTCACCGCGTTCAAGTTCAAGCTGCACGATTTCGACGGCACGGTGAAGAATTTCCGCTACCTCTATCCATTCGAAAAGGCCAAGGACCTGCTCGAGTTCTACGTCGCCTTCAGCGAGAACGCCGATCGCGATCTGTACACCAACGCGACGATTTCGCGCACACCGGGCGGACGCATGTCGGCCCGGTTGTCGGGGTCGTTCTTCGGATCAGACGCCGCCTTGAACCGGATCGTCAACGAGATCGCCAAGCTCGGCCCGCCGGCATCCACGACGAATGACGTCACCAACTATGTCGCCGTCCAGCGCAGCATCGACGAGCAGAATCGCCATGGCATGCACCACTACGCCAAGGCCGGATTCATGAACACGCGTGACACGGCGTTCATCGAACCCCTGATCGAAAGTTTCGCCGCCGGTCCGCCGCGGTTAGCGTTCGCGTCGCTGATTCCGATGGATGGCGCGGTCGGCGAAGTGGCGAGCGACGCGACTGCCTACCCCCATCGCCGGGCGATGTTCAACATCGACACCGCGATGTCGTGGCTGGCGTCCGCCGAGTCCGGCGCCATGGTGAAAGCCGGGCGGGACTTCTGGAAACCGATCGCGCCCTTCGTCGCCGACGGGTTCTACGTGAACTCGCTGATGGACGAAAACGTCACGGCGGTGCAAGCCAACTTCAGGGGCAACTATCCTCGCCTGGTGCAGCTGAAGAACAAGTACGATCCGACTAACTTCTTCAGGCTGAACGCCAACATCGTGCCGAAGGTCTAGTTCCGTGCTTCGTGGCCCTCGACCCGTGTAGCCTCATTATGTTGCCGCCATAGCCTCGGCCCCATACCTCTCCTGCAACCCCGCCAGCAGGCTCGGGTTGCCTTCGAGTTCGGCCCATTCGGCCTTGGTGTCGGCGGCGTCGATGTCGCCGCGACGGCCGACCTCGACGCGGGCGAGATCGAGCGCGCCGATATAGGCGCCGGACAACTCGTCCTCGTCGAGCTGCTTGATGCCGCGGCCACGCGCGAGCTCGCC
>VGEM01000265.1 GCA_016869315.1 Alphaproteobacteria bacterium
TGACCAGCATCTTACCGTCGACGCCTGGAAATTTGAGCTGATCCGAGACGTCAATCGTCCCACCCAACTTCGCGTTGGCGGGCGGCGCAACCGCCGCCGAGACGGCGATCCCCTTGAGAATGTTGCGACGATCGACCATGGCTGCCTCCGTTATTGACGCGCGGCATCTTGCGTCACGGCGAGGTCAATCACAACGCACGGCGTGACAACACCTCGGTTTTCGGCCAGTCTCCGATTCGTCAGCGATTGGAACACGTTAGGGAGCATTCCATGGACGTTCGCGCCGCCGTTGCCATTGCCGCCGGCAAGCCGCTTGAGATCGACACCGTACAGCTCGACGGCCCTCGCGCCGGCGAGGTGATGGTCGAGGTCAAGGCGACGGGCATTTGTCATACCGACGCGTTCACGCTGTCGGGCGACGATCCGGAAGGCGCTTTTCCGGCCATCCTCGGTCATGAAGGCGCCGGCATCGTGGTCGAGGTGGGCCCGGGCGTGACCTCGGTCAAGAAGGGCGATCACGTCATTCCGCTCTACACGCCGGAGTGCCGCGCCTGCAAATTCTGCCTGTCGGGCAAGACCAACCTCTGTCAGGCGATCCGCGAAACCCAGGGCAAGGGCGTGATGCCCGACGGCACCTCGCGCTTTACCTGGAAGGGTAAGCCGATCCTGCATTACATGGGCACCTCGACCTTCGCCAACTTCACGGTGCTGCCGGAGATCGCGGTCGCGAAAATCCACCCCGACGCGCCCTTCGACAAGGTTTGCTACATCGGCTGCGGCGTCACCACCGGTATTGGCGCGGTGATCTGGACGGCGAAAGTAACGCCGGGTTCGAACGTCGTCGTGTTCGGCCTCGGCGGCATCGGCCTCAATGTCATCCAGGGCGCGAAGCTGGTCGGCGCCGACATGATCATCGGCGTCGATCTCAACCCGGCGCGCGAAGCCCTCGCCCGCAAGTTCGGCATGACCCACTTCATCAATCCGACCAAGAGCGCGGACGTGGTGAAGGAGATCGTCGAGCTGACCAAGGGCGGCGCCGATTACAGCTTCGAATGCATCGGCAACGTGAAGGTGATGCGTCAGGCGCTGGAGTGCTGCCACAAGGGTTGGGGCCAGAGCATCATCATCGGTGTCGCCGGCGCCGGCCAGGAGATCGCGACCCGTCCGTTTCAG
The DNA here is from genome assembly GCA_016869315.1 of Alphaproteobacteria bacterium. Classification (GTDB taxonomy): domain Bacteria; phylum Pseudomonadota; class Alphaproteobacteria; order Rhodospirillales; family Rhodospirillaceae; genus VGEM01. The sequence goes on from VGEM01000265.1 coordinate 1,174, forward strand.
CTCGTGACCGGGCGCGTGTGGAAAGGCTCAGCCTTCGGTGGCGCGCGCGGCCGCTCGGACGTTCCCAAGATCGTCGACTGGTACATGCAGAAGAAGATCAACATCGACGACTTGATCACCCACACCATGCCACTCAAGGACATCAACAAAGCCTTCGACCTGATGCACGAAGGCAAGTCGATCCGAAGCGTGGTGGTGTATTAGAGCGAACTCGGGGTTAGACCCCGAATTGCGTAGTAGAAATAAGTGAGTGCCCCTTAAACCGCGTTTGATTTACCGCGCCGCATCATCTCCGCGCAACTTCCTAAAAAACCTGACATCGTCTTCAGTAGCACCTGGCAAGTGCGGTTTCTGAGAGGACATTTCGAAACGCGTCGGCAATCTTCTTAATCTAGAATAGTCGGCCTTCCAGATGTCGACTTCAAATGGCTCGCCAAATTCGGTCCAGTAGGAAACTCACGAACACTAGCTCGCCGTCATCGTCAAGGAATTGACCTTCGCTGGCGATTGTACCAAATTTTTGGATGCCAGCATGATGGGACATGAATCTAACGCTGCCAAGCACGTCAGCAGTCAGATTCTTCACTTTGTACGTATCAGGACTCGACAAGATCTTGGTCAGCGCCTCGGATACTCTGATTCGAGATAAGCCCGCCAACAACTCAAGTTCCGCGTCAGTCAAGCGGCGAGGTTGAGCTTCCTCCCCTATCTCTTCATGGCTCGGCGACTCGCCCGACATTGAAATTCCGTTTGGTTGCAGATTAATTGATCGGGTCAGAATCGTTTACTTTACACGAAGGCAAGTCGAACATACGCGCTGTGGTTTATGAAGAGTTGCGCACCTTACATAATCCCCACAGCATTGGGCAGCCACAGCGTCAAGATCGGCAGATAGGCGAGCAGGAACAGTCGCACCACGTCGGCGGTGACGAACGGCAGGACGCCGCGATAGATCGACCCGAGGCTGACGCCGCGCGCCATGCCTTGCATGACGAAGCAGTTGATCCCGAACGGCGGCGTGATCATGCCGAGCTCGACGACGACGACGTTGATCACGCCCCACCAAATCGGATCGTAGCCCAGCGAAAGTATCAGCGGAAACACGAACGGCAGCGTGATGACCATCGCCGCGACCGTGTCAAAGATGCTGCCGAGAATGACGTACATGATCAGCAGCAGCAGCAGGATCATCGACGGCGACAGGCCCGACTCAATGATCGATGTGGTGATGATGTCCGGCAGGTGCGACAGCGTGATGAAGTAGGTGAACGTATTGGCACCGATGATGATCACGTAGATCAGCGCGGTCGCCGCCGCAGTTTCCTTTAAGTTGGCGAAGAAACTGGCGCGCGTCAGCTTGCCGCGCGCCCACGCGAATACCACGGCGACGGCGGCGCCCACGGCGGCCGCCTCGTTGACCGTGAAGATGCCGCTGTAAATGCCGCCCGAGACGATGCCCGCGAGCACGACCACGCCCCAGCTTTCGGCCAGCGCGCGCTTGCGGGCCGTCCAGTCGATCTTGGGTCCAGCCGGGCCGGCCTCGGGGTTGATGCGGACGTAGACCATCACCGCGACGATGTAGCCGATGGTCGCAAGCAGCGCCGGTACCACCGCCGCCACGAACAGCGCGGTGATGAATTGCTCAGTCAGAATGGCGTACAGCACCATGATCACCGACGGCGGCACGATGATGCCGAGCGTCGCGCCGGACGCGATCGACCCCGTGGACAGATGCGTGGCGTAGCCACGCTTTTGCATCTCGGGCAGCGCGATCCGCGCCATGGTGCCGACGGTCGCGACCGACGAGCCGCACACGGCGCCAAACCCGGCGCACCCCGCAACCGTCGCCATGGCGAGGCCGCCGCGGCGATGACCGATGAAGGCTTGCGCCAACTTGTAGAGATCGGTCGAGAGCCCGGCCGCCGAGGCGAAATTCCCCATCAGCAGGAACATGGCGATCACCGCCAGTTCCTCGCTGGCGATGGCCTGCGCCGGTTCGATGCTGAACAGCGCGAACGCCGGCTCCCAGCCGATGAGCAGTCCGGTGCCGATCACGCCCGAAAGCGCCATGGCCACGCCGATCGGTACGTGAACGGCGATCATCACGAACATGGCGGCGAGCATCAGTACACCGATGACGGGAGCATCCATTGGCGTCAGCCCTCGAACTCGTCGAGGGACTTCGGGATGCCACGGCGCGCCGCCGCGAGCGTGTCGACGAGCACCCAGGACTGGACGAAGACGCAGACGAACATCAGGAACGACACCAGCCACCAGACCGGTGCGGTCGGCCATTCGAGGGTCGAGGTGGTGCGGCCATCCGCTTGGAACAACAGCGTGCGCACCACAAACTGCCAGGCGCACAGCAAAAAGAAGACGAGCAACGACACGGCGCCGACCACATCGAGTGCGGCATGGGTACGCGGCCCGAGCGCCTTGCCCAAGATGCGCACGGTGACGGCGTTGCCTTTCTTCAGGCCCCCGGGAAAGCACGAGGCGATGACGATGGCGTAGGCGACTTCGTTGAGGTCCTTGAGGCCCGGAACCCGGGGCCCGTTGAGATAGCGCAGCACGACATCGGCCATGGTGAGAAACGCGATGACGACCAGCGCCGAGAATCCGATAATCGCCATCAAGTCGACGGCGCGATCGATGGCGCGGTCGGCGCGCGCCGGTGTCGGAGACGCCAGCTCGCTCACGACATGCGCTCGCGGCGGCGAAGTTGGGCGATGGTATCGACCACCATCTGATGGGCCTCGGCGCCGCGGGGCGTGCGCGCGATCCAGGCGTCGATCAGCGGCTTGGTTGAGGCCCGCAAGCGTTCCATGTCGGCTTCGGTCGACTCGATGAAGGTCAAGGTCTTGTCGGCGCGATGCTTTTCTTCAATCTCGACCACGCGCGTGTCGTAGGCCATGCCGCCGAGCAGCGCCAGGCGCTGGCCGCTGGCCTGTGTCAACACGCCCTGCAAATCCTCGGGAACGGCGTCCCATGCCTTCTGGTTCATCATGAATGCGAACAGAACGGCGCCGAACGACGCGGTATGAACGTGGGTCGATACGCGCCAGACTTGAAACGTCTGCAGCGACACCCAGCCCTGGACGCTGCCATGAATGGTGTGACGGCGCATGCCTTCGTAGACGTCGGCGGGGTGCATCGCCTCGGCGGTCGCGCCGAGGCTTTCGATGAATTCGCCTTCAAGGCGTCCGGCGCTGCGAATCTTCAGGTTCTTGACGTCGTCGAAGCTCGCGATCGGCACGCGCGTGAACAACAGGCCGGGCTCGGCCGACCAGATGCCGAGCATTTTCACGTCTTCGAAGCCCTGGGCGATGCCGCTCTCGCACAGCCGCCAAGCCGACAGCGAGCACTCAACGGCGTTGCGGGCCAGAAACGGCGCTTCCAGCAACTGCAGCTGCGGGAACTGGCCGGTCGTGTAATTTGGCTGGGCAAAGGCGATATCGGGGATTCCGGCCCGCAACAAATCGAACTGGGTATAGGGGCTGCGGCCGAGCGATCCGCCGGTGTAGAAATCGAATTCGATCCGGCCGTCGGATTCCTTCTCGACGATTTCTTTCCACGGCTTGACGATACTGAGCACCGAGTGACTTTGCGGCGACAGATAAGCCGACAACCGCAGCCTTACTTTGGTCTGGCCAAAGACATGGCGCGGCACCAGGGCAACGGATAGCCCAATCGAGATCAGGGTCTTGCGGCGGGTCAGCATGGACCCTCAATAACCGGAATCGCGACGCGGGAAAACCGCGATCGGCGTCAGGACGGCTTGAAATCGGCGAGATCGACGACATCGGGCTGTTCGTCGATATGGGCCGGGCCCGCCTGCATGGCCGACTTGAAGGCCGCCGTGACTTTTCGGATCAGGTCGATTTCGGTCGAGGTAGGATCGTCGTAGTGATCGGCGATGCCGCGCACGTTTTCGGACAGCCGCGTGCAGATTTCGCCGAGACCCTTGTCGCGCAGACGAACCGCCACGTCGCTCGCGTGCTGGAGCACGTCGGCCAGCATGGTGAGATCGTTCTGCACTTCTTCCGTCACTTCGTTGTTCTCATAGGCCTTGACGACGCGCGTGCACACTTCGCCAAGACGGAAGCTCTGACGATCGAGCTGGGCCTGCAAAACTTCCTGCAGCGAGCCCTGCACAGCTTGGCGCAGCGCGTTTTTGTCGAACTCGCGTCCGTTGACCTTTTCCAAGATGGTGTTGAGTACGGGAATCCGGCGCACGCGGCCCTGCAATTCCATGTTCTTGCGGTGCGGACCGAGATAATTGTCGGTGACGACGAAGGGCTGGCGATGGAAGGTGACCAGCCGCAGCCGATCGCGGATACGATCCGGCGTCAGCGGCTTGACGACGATATCGTCGACCCCGGAC
>VGEM01000266.1 GCA_016869315.1 Alphaproteobacteria bacterium
GCGCCGTCATTCATGTCACACGCCGCGAGCACGGCATCGCGCAGCAGCGTGATCGCGGCAATATCCAATATCGACTTTCCGGACGCATCGAGGTTCGACAAATAGCTCCACGCGTTGTGCGGCGTCGCCATGTCGGCTGCCGGCGCACCGGCGATGATGCCGTCGAAATCATCGGGATAGCGGAGCGCTTCCGTCAAACCTTGACGCCCGCCGGTCGAGCAGCCGCGCGCATAACTGTAGTCGGCGGCCTTGCCGAAGTAGGCCTCGATCGTCGCCTTGGCGAGAACAACGGTCAGATGCGTTGAACGATGAACGTAATCTTCAACCAGCGCCTTGTCGGCGGTCCAGGATCGATCGTCGGCCGCGTTGGTGTGGCCCATGTCGGTCGTCGCCACCGCGTAGCCGCGCTTGAGTGCGTCGTCGCCGGCGCCCGAGTTGATGACCCCACACAAGCCGCCACATCCAGTGAAGAGGAACCGTCGGTTCCAATTCATCGGCATGCGAATTTCAACCCCGATCGTCGGCGCGATCCTGGCCGTGACACGGCACAGCGCCGGCAATCCGTTCGCAGTTGGCACGCGCGCGGCAGATTTGATCGTCGTCTTCGCGCCAACAGTCGCCGCGAAATCCATGGTCACCAGTGCGGCGCAGGTCGCCTCGTCGATGGTTTCCCACGGATTTCCAGTGCCGGAGAGCGCCAAGGCCGGCGCGGCGAAACCGAGCGCGGCAACAACTGCGATCGATGACGCAATTTTCATGGCGTCCCCAGGACCCGCTTATGAACGCTCGGCAGATCGTCGGATCGACCTCCGGCCACTTTGCTGGTCTCGACAAAAACCGAGCGGTCGGTCCGCTGGTATTGGAGATCGGAGAGCGAGACTTTGTAGATAACGGCCCGTTTCGGCTCGTCGGGCTTCAACGAAAAGACGCAGGCCCCGTCTTTCATGGCCCCGACGAACGATTCCCCTTCGCGTCGCCAAAACACGTCGCATCCCGGCAGGAGGTATGCCTGGTCAAGCGAAGCCGCGGTCAACTTGGATGCGTCCTTGTGCGCGCCTTTCAGCGCGACTTCGTTGCGAAGGAAGTATTGCTTCATCCGGACCGCGCCTTCGCCGGGATCGTCCTCAAACGTGACAATGCGCTGACGTATGACGTTTTCCGGGTCGCCATCGCGATACTCTTCGACATAGAACGCATGCGGACCGAAAGCCGGCAGATCGGCTGGCTTGTGGAAGAGATAAACCTCGGTGTGCCGTTCAGCGAACGGAATCTGGGCCCGATCTTCCATGCGGGCCTGTTCGTAGCTGTCGAATTCGCCGGCAAACAGGCGCGCAATATCGCTGAGATCTGTGTCGGCGGCCCCGGCCTGGGGCGCAGTCAACGTCACCATAAGGGCCAAAATCCTTGGATATGTCATGAGGCAGATTCCCGTGGTTGGCCGCAAGTGGTCAGCATGACTCCGCCGGTGCTCACCGGCAAATCTCATTTTGCGGTCCAATGCTGCGGCTTGCGCCCGAACCGGACGTGGGCTTCAATCCAGTGACCTGCGGGGAGAGGAAAAATGGCGGATCAACCGGCGCCGATGCGCAAGACCTACGTCGATGCGCGTTTTGGCCAGATGCACGTGCGCATGGCTGGGCAGAACAATCGTGAGAAGCGACCCCTGGTCTGCTTCCATCTCAGTCCCGTCTCCGGCGTGATCTACGAAAATTGGATCCAGGAGATGGGGCGCGATCGCCTCGCCGTCGCGCCGGATACGCCGGGTTATGGCATGTCCGATCCACCAAAGTCGCCGCCCGAGATCAAGGACTTCGCGGGCGCGATGCACGATGTGATGGATGCCCTTGGCCTCGGCGAAGTTGACGTGATGGGCTATCACACCGGCTCGAAGATCTGCGTCGAAGCTGCGCGCCAGCGGCCGGACAGGATCAAGCACCTCGTGCTGGTATCGGCGCCGGTTTACACCGAGGAAGATCTCAAGAAGCAGCGGGCGGTCAATTCGATGCCCGAGCCCGATCCGAATGGAGAGTTTCTCATCCGCGCCTGGACCGGTCTCGTGCGATGGCAAGACAACCGCGCATCGCTGGCCCAAACGATGAAGCAGTTTCCCGATCACCTCCGCGGCGGCGAGCACCGCGGCTGGGGTCACCGCGCGGCTTTTGCCTATGTCTATCCCGGCAATATCGAAGCGGTGACGGCGCCGATCCTAGTCTTCAATCCCGAAGACGACCTCGTCGAGTACACGCCGCGCATCAAGCCTTATCTCAAGAACGGACGGGTCAAGGACCTGCCGGGCTGGAGCCACCAATTCCTCGACCTCAGCACGAAAGAGGTGGCAGCGATGGTGCGACCGTTCCTCGACGAGAACAAGTTCCCGGCCTGAGATAATGCCGACGGCCCTGATCACCGGCGCCAATCGCGGGATCGGCTTTGGGTTGGCGCGGGCATTCCTCGCCGACGGCTGGGAATTCATCGCAGCGGTGCGCGATCCGGCCAACGCCGGCGATGTGCGCGCGCTCGCGACAGGGCACCCCGGAAAAGTGTCGATCGAAAAATGCGACCTCGCCGATTTCACGACCATCGACGCGCTCGGCGCCAAGCTGAAGGGTCGCGCCATCGACCTTCTTCTCGGTAACGCTGCCAAGACCGACAATCCGGCCAATACCATTGGGAACACCGACTACGACGCCTGGATCGACGCCTTTCGCATCAACTGCATGGCGCAATACAAACTCGCCGAAGTCCTTGCGGAGAACGTCGCAATCTCGGCGCAGAAGAAAATGTTCTTCATTTCCAGCCGCATCGGCGCCAAGCCGCCGCCCGGCATGGTTTTTTTCCGCTCGTCCAAGAGCGCGCTCAATCAGGTCGTATTTCAGCTTTCGCTGATGCTGAAGGATCGGGGGATCACCGTCGCCTGCGCCCATCCCGGCTTCGTGAAGACGATCTCGACCGCCAACATGGGCGTATTCACGATCGACGAGAGCGCGGGTTACCTGAAGAAGATTATCGACCGCCTAACAATGGATGTCTCCGGCAGTTTCTTCGAGCCGGACGGCTCGACGCTGCCGATCATCACCCGCCAGATGAACCCGGCCGCGTTCGGCGCCAAGGCGCCCGATGCTTGGGCCGAGCAGAAAAAGGCCTGGGCCGACGCCGGCGTCAGCATTTAGAGGCGACATCATGCCACATCCTATCGGGCGAATCGCTTTCGAAATAGTGGGCGAGAAACTGATCGAGGATAAGCTGAACCGCGAAACGGTTGACATGACGCGTATTGCCATCGTCGCCAAACAAGGCCCTGTCGGTGTGAGAGCCCAACCAACGCACGATTTCGAATGACGGCCAATATGACACTCCTGGCAATCCCAGACCCATGACCTCTTCGATCGCGACACGCAGAGTTGATTTCGATACGGCGTCAGCGCTAATGCAGGAACGGTCATCAAACGTGGCTCTGAGCGGGATCGGCGAGAGCGTGAGAATGATCGGGAGTCCGGGCCGCAACTCGCGAGCGACCTCGATCGATCGAACCAAATTTTCGACGTTTTCGGAAACCTTCGACATTCGGCACTTGTGAATGGAAGGATCGTAGATAGAGCGCGGCACGCCTCGCCAAAACACTCCCCCCGAACGAATATCATACCAGACTTCTGCCAAGCCGACGGTCAGAACCAGACCATCTATTCCCTGCAAGACAGCGCGATAATTCTTGTGCTCAGTTTCTGGCTGCCACTTGCGCGCACCGCCACCTGTGGCTTCGTCATACCAATATGCATCCGCGGACTGTTTGCCGGTTGCGCACCACTCCAAAAATTGCCGTGCGGCAAACGTATTATTCAGACCCGGCGGCACAAACAGCCAATCGCTGCGCATACCTTGCGAAGCCATGTAATTCCTAAGTTCCTGCGCGAAGCACGAACCCATGGTCAGAACAGTCGAAGTCCGCGTGAATAGCGGACGATTGGGTAGGTGACCTGGGAGGACATAGTCCATTACCAGTCGCGCGAGGTCCCCGAAATCCGATTGGTTCTTGGGAAATCGATTAATCTTTTGCTGAGCGAAAAACCACGGCTCGACAGATTTCTGAGCAGCTGACCCAACAGTGCTACCAACCGAATTCCATGGAAGGCAGCGATTCTTTTGCAGAAATCGCCAAACGTCGTCGCCGGTGTTGGGGCCCAGCGCATTTATGACGCGTCCCAACAATGAATAGAATTCATCGCTTGCCTTTCCGCTCTTGCGCGCCCAATCCGCCAGTTCAGACGCGCCCCCGCGGTCACCCGCGAGGTAGGCACAGGCCACCATGAAAACGAGGCAATCACGAAGACGGAAGTCTGCTTCAATACACGTTGAAAACCCTGGTAAAGCCACTTCAGTGCGACCGGCAGCGAGGTCTCGCACGGCTTTCTCGAAAATCTCATTGACGCCTTCATTGTTGGAATTGAGCGCTGAAGATACCATGGGCGATTACTGCTTTTCGTCCGACAAAATTGATATCGATGGGTATCGTAGAATTTGTTCCAACAGATATGGATTTAGCAATTTCCACCCAAATCAAAGCGCGCTTAACCCGGCGACCATAGCACGCGATAAAGGGTCATGAAATGATCACGAGATTGGCCAACGTGAATGAGAAAGCCAGACGTGCAAAATGAACACACATGAGCTTTACCGCGCCGCTTTGAATCAGTTGCGTGACGGAGACCTTGCTGGTGCCAAGGAAACTGCAATGCAAGCGTTAAAGGCAGATTCCACCCATGGCAATTGCCTTAATTTGATTGGCGCCATCCACATGAAGTCTCTTCAATTTTCAGAGGCGGCTGAATTTTTCTCGCGTGCAGTCGCGGCCATGCCCCTTGATCTCGATACCAGAAACAACCTCGCGACGGCCCTTCTCAAAGATCGTTCGTACGTCAGGGCCGCGAACGAATACATGAGAATCGTGGCCATTGATCCAAGCAGGCTGGATCAGGTGGCGGCGGCCAAGCATCTCTCAAGACTCGCGCACGAGGCGCTTGTCATACCGGACATTGAGACTGCTGCGGAGGCGTTGGCCGGCGCCGCGTTTCTGGATCACGAGTTCCTGAGTCGGCCCGACATGAAAATTAAAGATGCTGCGGTGGAGATAAGGTTGCTCGAAGCAATGCATCGTCGAGCACCCGACCAACCCGCCATTTCCGAGAAATTGGCCATGGCGCTGCATCGCGTCGGACAAACCGAAAAAAGCCTCGCGATCTTCGACCAATTGGCAGTCCGGCTCGGTGGTAAAGACTCATTCTCGACTGACTTTCATCGCATTTACAATGCCGGGCTCATTGCCACCAATTCCAGAGTTCGATTTCAGCGTCGACTGCGATTTCAAGAATTGGCGACAGTGTTTGCGCGTGTTGCAAACGTCGAGGGCGATATCGCTGAATGCGGATGCGCGAAGGGGTTATCGGCATTTGTCATTGCGAGTCTGAAGAGCCAGTACGCGCCATCGTTCCGAGGAAAAGGCTTTCATATCTTTGACTCCTTCGCGGGCCTGA
>VGEM01000267.1 GCA_016869315.1 Alphaproteobacteria bacterium
GGCGGCGATTTCGATCACACGTTTGCCGGCGGCGATGTGCTCAAGGGCTTGTTCGTCGCCAATGGCTCGAACCAAGACGACGTCAGGAATTTCTCGTCGGTTTCCGCAACCGGCGCCAAGCGCCTCGATCGCATCCAAATCCAACGGCCTGACCGCGCCGAACGAATTCTGCGCGCGACGTACCGCATGGCGCTCACGCCGACGCAAACCGTCGAAGTCGGCGCGGAAGGCGCCATCAACACGCTGCGCCAGACTATACAACTTCTCTCGACCGCGACCGGAACACTGCGCGATATTCCGCTGTTCAATCCCGATACCCGGATCAGCGAACGCCGGGCCGAGACCACCGCGTCGCACACCTGGCAGCCGGTAACCGAACTCCTGATCGAAAGCGCCGTCGACACCGAGTATTCGCGCATTCGCCAGAAAGGCCGCGACATCAACCAGACCTCGAGCTTCTTCTTCGTCAAACCAAGGCTTGATCTGCGCTACGACGTGGCGCCCTTGTGGCAGTTGCGGGCCCGCGCCCAACGCGAGGTCAGCCAGCTCAATTTCGCCGGGTTCCTGGTCGGGTTCCTCAACGACGACGTCGCCAACGATGTCATTCGATCCGGCAATCCCGACCTCGTCCCGGAGAAGGCGTGGGATTTCAATCTCGGTGTCGAGCGGCGTCTGGCCGACGATCAAGGCGTGCTCAGTCTTGAAGGCTTCTACAGCCGCATCGCGGACAAAGTCGAGAAAATCGATTTGCGCGGCACGGTTGCCACCGGCAACATCGGCACGGGCATCGAGTACGGGGCCCGCGTCAACGCCGGTTTGCGGCTGGGGTTTCTCGGGCTGCCGCGGGCCGCGATCGACGCCAACGGCGTCATCCGCCACATGTCGGTGCCGGACGGGTTCACCCGGCTCAAGCGGCCCTTCCAAAGTCTGCCGGCGCGACAGGCGACGCTGAGCTTTCGCAACGACACCGCCTGGCGCAGCCTCGCCTACGGCGCGACGCTCCATTACAGCTCGAAGACCCATCTCTACGATTTCGACTTTGTGCAGATCATCCGGCTCAAGCCCTACCTCGACGCCTTCGCCGAGATGCAACTGGTTGACGGATTGACTGTCCGTGTGGATGGCCGCCGGTTCATCGGTTCGGGCGCAAGCCGCGACCGCCTCAACTACATCGGCAACCGACGCTTCGACCGGCTGCTGACCACCGAATTCCGCACCGGCAACTTCGGCCGCGAGTACCGGCTTTCATTGCGCGGCAGGTTTTAATGCGTGGCCGTCAAAAGATCGGCTAAATGGCTGATCTGGAATAATTTTCTAAATGGCCGTCACCAGCGCCGAACGGCTGGTTTTCCTTTGGCCCGCCACTATTTAAGTGTACGACTCTGAGCGGTTCCAGGGAGGGACATCATCGTCATGAAAAATCGTTTTGGATTGGCGGCATTCGCCGTCGCAGCGCTCATTGCCGTGCCGGCTGTGGCGCAAATGGATGCCGGCACCGAAGCCAAACTGAAGACGGCGCTGGCAAGTCCTATTCGCTCGGACGCCAACAAGGCGCGCGACGCGGCGCGACATCCGCTGGAGACCCTCAAGTTCTTCGGCGTGAAAGACAATATGACGGTCGTGGAAATCTGGCCATCGGGCGGCTGGTACACCGAGGTGCTGGCTCCTGTGCTCAAGGACAAGGGCAAGTACATCGCCGCCCATTGGGACCCCGAAGCCAAGAGCGAGTTCATCCAGAAGGCGATTGCCGGCTACAAGGCGATGCTGGCCAAGCATCCCGAATTGTCGAAGGTCGAAATGGGCGTGGTGTACCCGGCGTCGGATAAGATGTCGCCCGCCCCGGCAGGGACGGTCGACATGATTCTCACCTTCCGCAATATCCACAATTGGATGGCGCAGGACGTGCAGGACAAGATGTTCAAAAGCTTCTACGACACGCTGAAACCCGGCGGTTATCTTGGCGTCGTCGAGCATCGCGCGAATACCGATAAGCCGCAGGATCCGAAAGCGGTTAGCGGCTATGTCCGCGAGGACGCCGCCATCGCCATGGCCGAAAAGGCCGGCTTCAAGATGGTGTCCAAGTCGGAGGTGAACGCCAATCCCAAGGACACCAAGGACTATCCGAAAGGCGTGTGGACACTGCCACCCACCTATCGAGAGGGCGAAACCGAAAAAGCCAGATACACCGCCATCGGCGAGTCGGATCGCTTTACCCATCTGTTTCAGAAACCGGCCGGTTGATTCGGCCATCGCACCAGGGAGAGAGAAGAAATGAATCGCAGATCTATCATGCTGGGCGCGGCCACGCTGGCCCTCGCCGCCAGCTTCACCGTGCCGGCCGCCGCCGAGATGGATGCCGCTACCGAAGCGAAACTGAAGCAGGTTCTGGCCGGCTCGCATCGCAGCGATGCCAACAAGGCCCGCGACGCAAGCCGTCATCCGGTGGAGACCCTCAAGTTCTTTGGCCTCAACCAGAACATGACGGTATTGGAAATCGGCCCCTCGGGCGGCTGGTATACCGAAGTGCTGGGGCCGGTGCTGAACGAAAAGGGCAAGTACGTCGCAGGTCACAGTGACCCGGCCGCGTCCGAAAACGCCAAGAAACAGGTCGATGCCTTCAAGGGCAAGCTTGCGGCAAACCCGGAACTCTATGGCAAATCCGTCGTCGGCGAACTTTCGCCGCGGACCAATAAACTTACACCCGTTGCCGCGGGAAGCGCCGACATGGTCGTCACCTTCCGCAACATCCACAACTGGATGGCCCAGGACACCCAAGACGTGATGTTCAAGGTGTTCTACGATTCCTTGAAGCCGGGCGGCATCTTGGGCGTGGTCGAACATCGCGCCAAGGCCGACCAGCCTCAGGATCCGAAGGCCAAGTCGGGCTATGTCCGCGAAGATCACGCCATCGCGCTGGCCGAAAGGGCGGGCTTCAAGTTCGTGAAGAAGTCCGAGGTGAACGCCAACCCGAAGGATACCAAAGACTACGAAGGTGGCGTGTGGACGCTGCCGCCGAACTTCGCCAAGAAGGATGTCGACCGCGAGAAGTATGCGGCGATCGGCGAGTCAGACCGCTTCACCATGGTCTTCCAGAAGCCGATGTAACCCGCGCCAACTGGACGTTGATCGAGGGCCGGCGGCAGGCGACACTGCCGCCGGCCTTTGCGTTGCAGGAGAACCTCATGATTGCACGTGCCGCCCTCGCCTTCGCCTTCATTGCAAGTTTCATCGCGCCCGCCGCGGCCGAGATGGACGCCGCCACCGAGGCCAAGCTGAAACAGGTTCTGGCCGGGCCGCAGCGGAGCGACGCCAGCAAGGCGCGCGACGCGCACAGGCATCCGGTCGAAACGTTGAAATTCTTCGGCCTCAATCAAAATATGACCGTGATCGAAATCTGGCCCGAGGCAGGCTGGTACACCGAAGTGCTGGCGCCGCTGATGAAAGACTCGGGCCGCTACATCGCCGCCGACTTCGATCCCGCCGCCTCGGCCGGCGCCAAGAGAATGTCGGACGCGCTCAAGGCCAAGTTCGCCAGTGAACCCGCCGCCTACGGCAAGGCTGAGACCGGCATCCTGTTCCCGATGGCCAACAAGCTGGCGCCTGCCCCCGCCGGCACCGCCGACATGATCCTCACCTTTCGCAACATCCATAATTGGATGGCCCGCGATCAGCAGGACGTGATGTTCAAGAGCTTCTTCGACACATTGAAGCCGGGCGGCACGCTCGGCGTGGTCGAACATCGCGCGCCCGCCGACCAACCTCAGGACCCTAAGGCCAAGTCGGGCTACGTCCGCGAAGATGCCGCAATCGCCATGGCGGAAAAGGCCGGCTTCAAACTGGTCAAATCATCCGAAATCAACGCCAACCCGAAAGACACCAAGGACTATCCCAAGGGCGTTTGGACTCTGCCGCCCACGTTGATGGAAGGCGATAAAGACAGGGCAAAGTATCAGGCCATCGGCGAGAGCGACCGATTCACGCTGTTGTTCCGGAAGCCGGCGGGGTAAGGACGGGCAACACGTGCTGAACGTCGCCCCGCGCGATAGCGCGGGGTCCAGAGGCCTCTGATTGCGTTGCAGACAGAAACCTCTGGATGCTGCGCCTGAAGCGCGGAATGACAGCGACCCCTGTAGATCGAATTGCATACATCCGAGATTTAAGCCTCATGTCTGATCCCGCTGCGCCGCCCGTCAACAATTTCCTGCGTGACATCGTTCAGGAAGACCTCGCCTCGGGCAAACACAAGGGTGTCGTCACCCGCTTTCCGCCCGAGCCGAATGGCTATCTTCATATCGGTCACGCCAAGTCGATTTGCCTGAACTTCGGTCTGGCGCAGGAATTCGGCGGCCGCTGCCATCTCAGGTTCGATGACACCAACCCGGCGAAGGAAGAACAGGAATACATCGACGCCATCGAGCGCGACGTGCGCTGGCTCGGCTTCGACTGGGGCCCGCACCTTTATCACGCCTCGGATTATTTCGAGCAGCTCTATGCCTGGGCCGAGCATCTGATCAACAACGGTAACGCCTATGTCGACGATCAGTCCGCTGACGACATGCGTGCGTCCCGCGGCACCCTGACCGAGCCCGGCAAGAACAGCCCCTTCCGCGATCGCTTGCCAGCCGAGAACCTCGACCTGTTCCGCCGCATGCGAAAGGGCGAGTTTCCGAACGGCGCCCGTGTCTTGCGCGCCAAGATCGACATGGCGTCGGGGAACATGAATCTCCGCGATCCCGTGCTCTACCGCATCATTCACACCGTGCATCCACGCACGGGAAGCGCCTGGTGCATTTATCCCAATTACGATTTTGCCCACGGCCAGTCGGATGCGATCGAGCACATCACCCATTCCATTTGCACGCTCGAGTTCGAGGATCACAAGCCGCTTTACGAGTGGCTGCTCGATCATCTGCCGGTGCCGGCGCGGCCGCGTCAGTACGAGTTCGCACGCCTCAACATCACCTATACAATCCTCTCCAAGCGCAATTTGACCCAGCTGGTGAAGGACGGGCATGTCGGCGGCTGGGATGACCCGCGCATGCCGACCATCGCGGGACTTCGTCGGCGCGGCGTGCCGCCCGAAGCCATCCGCGAATTCGCCAAGCGGGTCGGCGTCGCGCGCGCCAACAGCGTGGTCGACATCGCCATGTTCGACGCGGCGGTGCGCGATCATCTCAACAAGTCGGCCTGGCGCTACATGGCAGTGCTGAAGCCGCTCAAAGTCGTGATCGAAAACTATCCGGAAGGTCCCAGCGAAGAACTGGATGCGGTGAACAACCCCGAAGACCCTGCGGCGGGATCGCGCAAAGTCCCCTTCAGCCGCGTCGTCTACATCGAGCAGGACGACTTCATGGAGAACCCGCCCAAGAAGTTCTTCCGTCTCTCGCCCGGCACCGAAGTGAGACTGCGTTACGCCTACTTCATCACCTGTCGTGAGGTTGTGAAGGACGCCACCGGCAAGATCGTCGAATTGCGCTGCACCTACGATCCCGCCACGCGCGGCGGCAACGCGCCCGACGGCC
>VGEM01000268.1 GCA_016869315.1 Alphaproteobacteria bacterium
ATAGCAACACCATCGATCCGAACCCCGCTGGAACGTAGGCGAGGGATGAGGCGATCAGCATTTGGCCAAGCACTTGCGTGATGCCGGCGAGCCCATACGCAACGGCCCAGCCGCGCGCGGTGTCGGGCCACACATTGCCTTCCCAGGGCAGCGCAAACGCATAGAGAATGATCGTCGCCGCAAGTCCGCCCCAGGCCATGGTCGCGGCGGTCGAGACGCGCTGGCGCACGCGCGACACCGTCAGGATGTATCCGGCATAGAACCAGGCGGTGATAAAGCCGAGCGCATCGCCGGCGAAGTTTGCGGTGGATACGACAAGGCTTTCGCCCATCAACACGATGACGCCGGCCATCGCCAGCGCGAGGCCGGCAACGAAGAGGGGTGTGAACCGTTCGCGGAACAGCGCCCACGCCGCGATCACCACCCACACCGGCGATAGATTGGCGAGAACGGTCGAATTCGCCACCGACGTCAGCAGGATCGACCAGTGCCAGACCATCAGATCTGCGGCAAAGAATGCGCCCGCCAACGCAACCAACCAGAGATCGCGCCGTTCGGTCGGCGTGGACACGGGGATGCGAAGATCGGGTCTGAGCCACAGCCACGCAAAGAAAACTGGCAGCGGTAACATCATTCGATTGACGGCGGTCGCGATCGGGCCCACTTCGCTGAGCCGCACAAAAATTGGCGACATGGCGAGCAGCGTGGTGCCCAGCACCAACAGCGGTAACGCGTGCCGTTCCCACCATGGTCGAGGGATCGAGGGTTGAGACTTGACCTTCATGCCCTCATCCTGAAACTCGATCTTCTGTCACATGCGGCTCACGGCGAATCAATGGCGCAGTCGAACGAACTTCTCGGTCCCGGCGATCCGCCCCCGGTCGAGATCGTCAATCCGACGGCGACGTCGCCGCTTCTGATTCATTGCGACCATGGCGGCAACGCGGTTCCTGCGGCGTTGGGCCAACTTGGTCTGACAGCGAGTACCCTCGCGCGCCATGTCGCGTGGGATATTGGCGCGGCGGCCGTGGCGCGCGGGCTCGCAATGCGGCTCGGCGCGACCGCTGTTCTGGCGAGATATTCTCGCCTGGTGATCGACGCCAATCGATCGTGGGGCGATGCCGACGCAGTACCTGCCGTCAGTGACGGCAATCCGATTCCAGGCAATCAGGGCCTGTCGACTGCCGACATCCTTGCGCGCGCACATGCCATCTCGGCGCCGTATCACACCGCAATTGATGCCGAGCTCGCCCGGCTGGCACGCCTCGGACATGTGCCGGTGACTCTATCCGTGCACAGTTTTACGCCGGCGCTGATGAATCGCTCATTTGCCAAGCCGCGGCCGTGGCATGTCGGCGTCATGTTCAGCCGCGACGAGCGCCTCAGCCGCGCGCTGGTTATCGCGCTGAGATCGCGATCGGGCCTCGTCGTCGGCGAGAACCAGCCCTATTCCGGCATCACCCACGGCTATTGCCTCAAGTTGCACGGCATGGCGCAAGGCTTACCCCACGCTCAGATCGAAATTCGTCAGGATCTGGTGTGTACCGAGGCGGGCCAAATCTGGTGGGCGGACTTGCTTGCCGACATCGTCGGGCCCATCCTGGGCAACGACGAACTGGACGAAATCATGCACCTTTAGAGAGAGCGCCATGGACGAAATGACCCGCCTCAAGATCGAAGCCGCCGCCTTTCGCGGCCTCGTGAAGCACC
The DNA here is from genome assembly GCA_016869315.1 of Alphaproteobacteria bacterium. GTDB lineage: Bacteria > Pseudomonadota > Alphaproteobacteria > Rhodospirillales > Rhodospirillaceae > VGEM01. Next base: position 1,711 of record VGEM01000268.1, read on the forward strand.
TGCAAAAGCGCACCGACGCTCAAAACATCGACATCATGAATACGGCTGGCTTTTGCCGGAACTGCCTCGCCAAATGGTACAAGGCGGCGTCCGAGCATTACGGTGCGGCGGTCACCATCGAAACGGCGCAGGAGGCGGTCTACGGCATGCCGCAAAAGGAATGGAAGGCGAAGTATCAGAAAGAGTCGTCGGCCGATCAGCAGAAGAAATTCGAGGACACGAAGCCGTTGCACGCTGCGATTTCTGTGGTCGAGTAGATGCGTGCCGTCGTCGTTGCGCTGATCGCATCTCTTCAGGTGTCAGTCGTCATGGCCGCCGACAAACAACTCAGTGATTTTCTATTCTGGCGAGCGACTTCTGGCTGGTGGCGGGCCGAGAACACCTACATGGACAAGGATCTCAATTACAACATCCGCTCCTATAACAGCGTCATTCACGTCGAGATCGACGGTCGCACGCTCCGCGAGACCGAGATCAAGTCCTATGCGCCGAGCAAACTCGCCATGGGCGCGGGCCGTGGCAAGACGACAGCGGAGGAGGGGGTTGAGGTCGTTACCGTGTCGACCGGCACGCTCGTCGACGATGCCGGCACCGTGAAGCTCGACGACGGCGAGGGAACCGAGATTCGTATCTTGACGGCAGATACCGCCGTGCGGGTGACGCCGAACCCTAAGACCAGCGTCGATACCTATCGCATGTACATTGTGCTGCCGGTGCCTGATAAGCGTTACCGGACAAACTTCGGCATTGTATCGGACACGATCGGCAGTGGCGCTGCCAATGCCGCGCCCGACGCCAAGTTTGGCGACCTGCGCGGATTCTCGTTGTTCCGCGAAGATCGAATCGCTGACGGCGACTGGCAGAAGTGGCGCGGCGAATTCCGCGTCAAGAACAAAGTCGCGGCCGTGTCCGAGAAGGGCGTTGTGACCCGCCTCGACGGCAAATAAGCGGCGTTCTCCCCGCTATCCTCGTTATCCACACCTAGGCGCTCTTGGCGCACGCCCTTAAGTTCCCCGCCTTATGTTCAGGTGAGGAGTGTGTGATGCCCGATGGTTCCAGCGACAAAAGCGTTTCGGCCCAACGGCTGAAGCAGTTCATCAGCCGCGTCGAAAGGTTGGAGGACGAAAAGAAGAGCCTGGGCGCCGACATCCGCGAAGTTTATTCCGAGGCCAAAAGCGCCGGATTCGATACCAAGATCATGCGGCAGGTCGTCAAGCTCCGCAAAATGGACAAAGCCGACCGCGAAGAGCAGGAGGCGTTGCTGCAGGTCTATCTGGACGCGGTGGGATACACTTGAGCTAGGCGTACAGCGCCTCCAACTCCTTATCGTACGCCCTGACGATCGCATGCCGCCGTACTTTAAGTGTCGGCGTCATCTGGCCGTTCTCGACAGTGAAGGGTTCGCGCGCCACCAGGAATTTGCGTACTTTCTCGGTGAGCCCCAGCTGTTGATTGGCATGCTCGACCGCCTTGGCGATGATCGCTTTAAAGTCGGCGTTGCCGATGACGCTGCCGAGATTTTCGTACACGACGCCATTGTCGCTGGCCCAGGTTTTGGCGAAGGTTTCGTCGGGCACGACAACGGCGGCGATGAACGCGCGTTTATCGCCATAGGCCATTGCTTGCGCGATGCACTCTTCGAGGCAGAGGACGCCTTGCACGCGCTGCGGTGAAATATTGTCGCCGCCCGAATTGACGATGATGTCCTTCTTGCGGTCGGTGATCTCGATGAAACCGTCGGCATCGAAGCGGCCGATGTCGCCGGTGTGCAGCCAGCCGTCCTTGTCGATGGCGGCCAATGTTGCGTCGGGATCGTTCCAGTACCCCTTCATCACCAACTCGCCCTTGACCAGGATTTCGCCGTCGTCGGCAATCCTCACTTCGACACCCTTCAAGGGCGGGCCGACGGTCCTCAGGTTCACTTTCGTAGGCAGATTGGCGCTGATCACCGGCGCCGCTTCGGTTTGGCCGTAACCCTGCAACAGCGGCACGCCAAGCGCGATGAAGAACAGTCCGACATCGTAATTGAGCGGCGCGCCGCCCGAGACCATCGCTTTCAGCCGGCCGCCGAAACGATCGCGAATCTTGCCTCGCACCAGTTTGTCGGCGACGAAATCGCACAGCTTGTCCCAGAGAGTCATCTTCTCGGGCGTCTCATAGCGCTTGATGCCAAGGCGAAGCGCCATCTCGAACATCTTTTGTTGAATCGGCTTCTGGCGCTTCATGCTCTGGATGATGCGTTGGCGCATACTTTCGTAAAGCCGCGGCACGGCCGTCATGATGGTCGGGCGCGCTTCAGTCAGGTTGGTCGTCAGCGTCTCGACCCGTTCGGCGTAATAGATTTCCGCGCCAAGCGAGATCGGCAGAAACTGTCCGCCAGTGTGTTCGTAGGAATGGCTCAGCGGCAGGAACGACAGAAAGACTTCGTTGTCGATGCCGAGCGTGCTGACGAGATCGACGGCACCGTCGCAGTTGCAAAGGATGTTGCCGTGACTCAGCATCACGCCCTTCGGCAGGCCGCCGGTGCCCGACGTGTAGATCAGACAGCAAAGGTCGTCGCGCTTCATGCCGGCAACTTCCGCCGGAACGGGATGATCGTCGCCAACCAGCAGGTCCGACCACGGCCGTGTATCGACCTCCGACTTCATCACCTTTTCGGGATTGTCGATCACAAATACGGTCAATCGATGATCGGCTTCGGCGGCCGCGGCAAGGACGTTCTTGGCGAGCTGCGGCGTCGAGACGATTGCTGCCCGCGCCGCGCAGTTATTCATGATGTGAAGGTGATTGAGGTCGGTGAAGGTCGTATAGGTCGGCACAGCCACCGCGCCAATGCTCATGATGGCCAGATCGGCAATCAGGAATTCGGGCCTGTTTTCCGAAACGATGATGATCCGATCGCCAAGCTTGATACCGAGTTTCTTGAGACCGACGGCGACCGCCTTGATCCGCGTGGCCGTTTCGGTCCAGCTGAGCGGCTGGTAGACGCCGTCACGTTTTGCCCATACCAGCGGCGCGTCTTTCAACTTCTCGGCCTGAGCGAAAAACATCGCGGGCAGGCTTGTCACGTTGCCCGTTTCGACGGCTTTCCACGGCAGGCGCACTGGTGCTCTCCCTCTCGACAGCCCCTCATCTTTAGCCGCCGGCCGCGCCTTTTCAAGGAATAGTCGCCCCGCTAGTGTGCCGGTATGACGCGCATATATGACAAGAACGAGCCCGGCGCCGCTTCGGTTCTGGGCGATCTCCCCGAGTGGAACCTGGCCGACCTCTACAGCGGTCCCGACGCCGCCGATCTTGCCGCCGATCTTGCCACGATCGACAAGAAGATTGCGGCATTCGAGGTTCATCGTGGCGGTGTCGCCAACCTCGATGGGTCGGCATTCGGCCAGGCGATTGCCGAATTCGAAGCCATCGGCGACGCCATGGGCCGGATCGACAGTTTCGCGCAGCTCTATCAATCGGTTGACGTGGCCGATCCGGCCCGAGGCCGGTTTTTCCAGAATATCGTCGACCGGTCGACGACGCTGTCCAGCCGATTGGTGTTTTTCACGCTCGAAATCATCCGCATGGACGACGCTGTGCTCGCCGCCAAGATGTCACATCCCGCCGCGGCGAAGTACGCGCCGTGGGTGCGGGACCTCCGCGTCTTCCGGGGCCACGAGCTGTCGGACGACCTCGAGAAGATCCTGCTCGACAAGTCGACGACCGGGCGGGTTGCCTGGGTTCGTCTTTATGACGAGACGCTGGCGTCCATGCGGGTCGATGTC
>VGEM01000269.1 GCA_016869315.1 Alphaproteobacteria bacterium
TTGGCAGACCCGATCAAGTCAACCGCGCGGGCGATGTCTGATGCCGATGGGGCAGGGCGGGGAATGCCTTCGTAGATGCGATCGAGATCGACACCGGGTTCGATCTTTTTTGGCAGGTAGTCCTTGGCGAAGGCGAGAGCGACCGGGCCCGGCCGTCCTTGCAGCGCCCGTCGGCACGCGGCCTCCAAGTACTCGCCGAGGCGCGACGGATCGTGCACGGTGCGCGCCCACTTGGTCACCGGGCGCACCATGCTGAGGACATCGTGGTCGTGGCCCAATTCGGGCTCGGTCCAGCTATCTTCCTCGCGGCCGATCAGCGCCACCACCGGCGAACAGGCTTCGAAGGCGGTGTGCAACCCGGTGATCGCGTTTGGCATGCCTTGATCAATGTTGATACAGGCAATCCCGACCTTGCCGGTCACCCGCGAATAGCCGTCAGCCGCACCAACCGTCGCGGTTTCGTGCCGGCCGGGCACAATCCGCATCCTCGCTTTGTCGCATTCGTCGAGCAGATGGGTTTGCGACGCGCCCGCCAGCGAAAACACCGACTTCACGCCGAAACGCCGCAGCACGCGGGCCATGACGCCCGCGCCAGTCAGCTGGTTCGGCGCGGCCGAGGTCATGCGAACAGCGCGGCGTTTTCCTGCAGGAACTGGGCAAGGGTGCCCGGTGCGCGGCCGGTGAGCTTCTTGAACGTGTCGGTGGTGCGATTGAGGCCGCCTTCGGCAATCTCGGAAAACAGCTCGCACACCGCGTTCAGGTGCCAGGGATTGGTCAGGAACTGGCTCATGATTTTCTTGTACTCGGCCATCGGCAAATCGACATAACGGATCGGCTTGCCCAGGACGGACGAGAACTTCTCGGCGACCTGGGTGAAAGTCATGATCTCGGGGCCGGTCAGCTCGTAAGCCTGCCCTTCGTGCCCGGTTCCCATGAGAACGGCCGCCAGCGCCGCGCCGATATCACGGGCATCGATCATCGCCGTGGTCCCAGTGCCGCAGGGAATGGCGAACGATCCGTTGGCCTTGATGCCGCGGGCCATCGACACAAAATTCTGCACAAAGAAGTTGGGCTTGAGCAGCGTCCACGCCAACCCCGAGGCCTTGAGGTAGTCCTCGACGGCGAGGTGGTTGAGCGGGATTGAGCTTTTCACGCCGGGCTCGGCTTCGGTCGAGGACATCTTGACCACGTGCTTGACTCCGGCGGCTTTGACCGTGTCGATGAATTGCTTCTCGATCTCGGCCTGTTTCTCGGTGTTGGCCATGATGATGACCGCCTTGTCGCAGCCCTTGGCGGCGGATGCGACTACGGCGGGATCGCCGGCGTCGCCGGCGACGATCTCGACGCCGAGGTCCTTGAACGCCGCGGCCTTGTCGGGGGTGCGCACAATCGCGCGCATCTTCACCTTGCCCGCCATCAAGCGCACGGCCGGACCGCACGTTTTGCCCGTTATTCCCGTCAACAGAATCATCGGATACCCCTGGTTTTTGCTTTATTGGACGGCTGGTGAAACCAGGAAAGCCCGAGGAACGCAAGTCGATTCAGGGCCAATTGATTCAAGGCGTTGTCCATGGCACTTCATGTACCATGTCCAAAACCTTTTATGTCACCACGCCGATCTACTACGTGAACGACAAGCCCCACATCGGGCATGCCTACACAACGATCGCCTGCGACGCCCTGGCGCGCTTCAAGCGCCTCGACGGATATCGGGTCAAGTTTCTGACCGGTACCGACGAGCACGGACAGAAGATCGCTAAGGCGGCCAAGGATCAGGGCATCGAGCCGATTGCCCTGTGCGACCAGAATTCGAAGAGATTCCGCGATCTGACGGGTGCGTTGAACGCGACCAACGACGATTTCATCCGAACCACCGAGGCGCGTCACATCACGGCCTGCCAGGACCTGTGGCGCCGGCTTGAGGCTGCCGGCCAGATCGAGCTCAAAAAATACAAGGGTTGGTACGCCGTTCGGGACGAAGCCTTCTACGACGACGCCGAACTGACCAAAGGGCCCAAAGGCGAGCTGCTGGCGCCGACCGGCGCGCCGGTCGAGCAGGTCGAGGAGGAGAACTTTTTCTTCAGGCTCTCGGCGTGGCAGGACAAGCTGCTCGCCTTCTACGAAGCCAACCCGGATTTCATCGCGCCCAAAAGCCGCTTCAACGAAATCTATAGTTTCGTGAAGGGCGGGCTAAACGATCTTTCGATCTCGCGCACCACCTTCAATTGGGGCGTGCCGGTGCCGGGCAATGATCGCCACGTCATGTACGTCTGGATCGACGCGCTCACTAACTACATGACCGCCCTTGGCTATCCCGAGACCGGCGGCGACTACGACACCTTCTGGCCCGAGGCGCTGCACGTCATCGGCAAGGACATCGTCCGCTTTCATTGTGTCTATTGGCCCGCGTTCCTGATGGCCGCCGGCCTCAATCCGCCGAAGCGGATTTACGCCCACGGTTGGTGGACGATCGAAGGCCAGAAGATGTCGAAATCGCTCGGCAACGCGGTCGATCCGCACGCGATCATCGCCAAGTTCGGACTCGACCAATATCGCTACTTCATGCTGCGCGACAAGACGTTTGGCGGTGACGGAGATTTTAGCGAAGCGACGGTCGCCAACCGGATCAACGGCGAGCTTGCCAATGAGCTTGGCAATCTGGCGCAACGCGGGCTGGGGTTCATCGCCAAGTCGTTGGGCGGCGTTCTGCCGGCGCCCGGGCCGTTGAACGGCGAGGACGAGACGATCTTGGCGTCGTGCCACGGCCTGCTTGGCCAGGTTCGAGAAGAGATTGACGATCTGGCCTTCGAGAAGGCCATCGACGCCATCTGGACCGTGGTTCGTGCCGGCAATGTGTACGTCGACCGTCAGGCGCCGTGGACGCTGAAGAAAACCGATCCGCCGCGGATGAATACCGTGCTCTACGTCATGGCCGAGGTGACGCGGCATCTGGCGTTGGTGATGCAGCCGTTCGTGCCGGCCTCGGCGGCCAAGATGCTTGATCAGCTTGGCGTGGCCGCAGACGCGCGCACGTTTGCGCACCTCGGCCCGGCCAATGCCCTCAAGGGCGGCGTCACGCTGCCGACGCCGACGCCGGTGTTCCCGCGTTGGCAGGCGCCGAAAGCGTAACCATGCTGGTCGACAGCCACTGCCATCTCGATTTTCCCGAGCTTGCCGTTGAGCAAGATGCGGTGGTGGCGCGCGCGCGCGCCGCCGGCGTCGGGCATATGCTGACGATCTGCACCCACGTCACGAAGTTCCCGCAGGTGCGGGCGATCGCCGAGAAGTATCCCGACATCCACTGCACCGTCGGCATTCATCCGCACGAAGCCGGGCGTGAACCAGCGGTCGATGTGGTCAAGTTGACATCGCTATCGCAGCATCCCCGCGTCGTCGCCTTCGGCGAGACCGGGCTCGATTACTTCTACGAGCACAGCCCGCGCGCGGACCAGGAACGCAGCTTCCGCGTTCACATCGCCGCCGCTCGCGAGACGGGGCTTCCCATCGTCATTCACACCCGCGATGCCGACGACGACATGGCCCGCATCCTCACCGAAGAGATGGCGGCTGGACCGTTTGCGGGGCTGATCCACTGCTTCAGTTCGGGCCAGGACCTCGCGGACCTGGCCGTCAGGCTCGGGCTCTACATTTCGCTGTCGGGCATCGTCACGTTCAAGAAAGCCGACGCCCTGCGTGCCGTTGCCAAGCAGGTGCCGCTTGATCGGCTGTTGGTCGAGACCGACTCACCCTACCTCGCGCCGATGCCCCACCGCGGCAAGCGCAATGAACCGGCGTTCGTGGCGCACACCGCCGCGACGGTGGCTCAGGTTAAGGGCGTCAGTTCCGCCGAAATCGCTCGCCAGACCACTGAGAACTTCTTTCACCTGTTCGCAAAGGCAAAGCCTGCATGAGCGTCCCCGCATGAGTGTCAAGGTGACGATCCTCGGCTGCGGTGGTGCAGGGGGCGTGCCCAGCATATCCGAGGGCTGGGGGCATTGTGCGCCGGGGAACCCCCGCAATGCCCGCCGCCGCTCGTCGATCCTGGTTCAGGACGGGCAAAGCACGGTGCTCGTCGACACGTCGCCCGATCTGCGCCAGCAGCTCCTCGACGTGCAGACCAGCAGGCTCGATGGCGTTTTGTTCACTCATGGCCACGCCGATCACATTCACGGCCTCGACGAGCTGCGTGAGGTCAATCGGGCGATGCGCGCGCCGCTGCCAATTTGGGCCGATGTCGAAACCTTGCGCACGCTCGAGACCCGCTTCGGCTATGCCTTTGAAGGGATCAAGCCCGGCGAGAACATTTTCCGCCCGTGGCTCACGGCAACCACGCTCGACCTTGGCGCGGAATTCATCGTTCGGACGCTCAAGGTCCGCGCATTTCCGCTCGATCATGGGTTCTCGACAACGACCGGATTTAAGTTCGGCGACAGAGTTGCCTATACCACCGACGCTCTCAATCTGACGCCTCAGGCAAAAGATCAGATTCGCGGGATAAGTCTCTGGATCGTCGGCGCTTTTACGGATGGGCCGCACCCGACCCATGCCCACCTCGACAAGGTCCTTGGCTGGATCGACGAGCTCAAACCGCGACGGGCGGTGATCACCCACATGGGCCCGAAGCTCGACTTCGATGTCCTCAACAGCCGTTGCCCGGTGGGCGTGACGGCGGCTTACGACGGTATGGTGGTTGCCGGATAGCTCACGCCGCCTTGCGTGGCGAAATCCAGATGTTGATGACGGCGCGAACGACCACCTGACCGGACGTGTCGGAAACCTCGACCGCGACCGGCACATCGGCCGGGGCCGGACCAAAATCGGGCGGCGTCTGAAACGTCGCCGTGGCACGAAGATTGGTTGGGGCCTTTTTCAGGTATTCGACCGTCATGCCCTTAGGGATCCAGCGATGGCTGGGCGGGGTCGAGGCTTCGCACATCGTCCCGGCGGCGAGTTCGGCCATGTTGCAGATGGCAATCGCGTGCACGGTGCCAATGTGATTGGTCACGGCGCGGTGCTTCCGCAGCATCACAACACAACGGCCGGCCTCAAGCGATTCAACCCGCGCCGTAATCGACGCGAAGTACGGCGCCTTGAAGCTGACGAGCCGCGAGAACAGCCACTTGCCATAGGGCCAGGCGGACAGACGGTTCCAGAGTGCGAGGGCTTGGTTGGGTGGCGGCGGCATGTGAAGAGATTGAACCGTTGGCGTCTTCGATTCCAATGGATGTTGCTGGGATCAGCTTCGGTGATCCAGGAAAACGTGCGCCCAAAAGTAGATCGAAGTGCATATCGGCACCAGCTTCAACGTTTCAGGTACTTAAGAGCCCTCCTGATCCTGCACTTGAAATATTCATAATATACATTATGCGACAATTTGAACTGGTTTAAAGCAACGGAAGTCCGCGAGCCTGGGGCTTCCCCGCTCTCATCACGCGTGGGATATCGATCACAGGATATCAGTCCCATCTCTTTGT
>VGEM01000270.1 GCA_016869315.1 Alphaproteobacteria bacterium
GCGCAGCAAGGTGCTCGCGTCCCGAACATGTCGCTTCCGCACCAACGCGCCGCTGGCACGACATGAGGCTTCAAGATCGATCGCTCTCGACACCCGGGCAGAAAGCGATGACCATCCGCCATCGTGAAGTTTGTGTTTCATCCATATGATGAATCACATTACTTCGAACATGTGAATCCTTAACTTAGCGCCTATGGGATCAAGTCCGGGGTGACCCCGAGTTAGTGGATCGGTCAGTGAGAATGAGAACCGGTATCAAGGGATGCCGTTCGGCGCTTATTCGCACTTCGGCAGGGTGATTGAGAGTAATTATGTTAATCCGCACTTCCCGGATGGTCGCACCAGATCATGACGACAACGGCAGTTTCTGATCTGGGAACGAAAGTGTTGCAGGTGATCGGCATGGCTGGACATGGAGATTGTGACCGGTGAATTTTCCGACTTTCCATGATGTTTTGTTGAGACGGCCTGATCGCGTCGTTTTGGCGTTGCGGGCAAGCGCATGATTCCGACCGCGTCGAGGCGACAGATCATCGTTGGCGCGGCGGCTTGCGCGGCGGTCCCGGCGGGATTTGCGTGCGGCGCCACTGTGCCCGCCGCCGCGTCGTCGCGAAAATCCTATTCGGCCGGGCGCTTCGGCCAGGTGCACTGGCGCGCGGTCATGCCCGGCAATGAAACGACACGACATCCTATCGTGTGCCTGCACCCGACACCGTTCTCGGGCTTGATCTTCGAGCGACTCCTTGTGGCGCTCGGCCCTGACAGGGTTGCGATGGCGCCCGATATGCCCGGCTACGGCGATTCTGACGCGCCGGAAACGAAGCCGACGATCGACGCTTATATCGACGCCGTGGCGGCCGATGTGGCGGGCGCGATATCGGGGCCCTTCGACATGGTCGGATATGGCACGGGGGCCCGCCTTGCCATTGAACTTGCCCTCAGAGACACGACGAAGGTCCGCTCGCTTGTCCTGATCGAGCCACCGCTGCAGCCGCGCGCGGACGCAACGGCGCAACAGGTTTTCAAAACGCCCAAGACAATATCGATTGCCGGGCGCCATTTGAGCCAGATGTGGCAAGCGTGTTTTGCTCCGGCATCCCCCGATTGGCCGCTCTATGATTTCTCGCGGCAGTTCGCCGACACCATTCGCAGGCCGGCGACGTCCTGGTGGGTCGACTCCATCATGGCGGATCATGATGCCGCCGCGTCATTGGCGCGCGTCACCCAGCCGGTTCTGATCCTGGATCCCGATGACAAGCTGCACGCCGAAGGATTTTCACAAGACCCCGGCAATGCGGCATTCACGCGCGTGTCCCGGCCGGATTGGGGCTTCGGGTTTCTCGACGTCAACGCGGACGCCAGCGCCACGCTGGTGCGCACGTTTTTGGACGAGGCGCGTTAGATGAGCGGGCGAACGAGCGGCGTCAGCCGAATGTATACCGACACCCGGTTCGGCCAGAGCCACCTCTATATGGCCGGTGACCGCGACTGCGCGAGCGCTCCGCCGTTGGTGTGTTTTCACATGAGTCCATGGTCGGCTTTGGTGTTCGAACCGTTTCTCAAGGCCATGGCGCCAACCCGATTCTGCATCGCGATCGATTCGCCGGGCTACGGCAATTCGGATGTCCCCCCGGGTCAGCCTACCGTCGCCGATTATGCGGGTGCGATGCTGGATGTCATGGACAAGCTCGGGCTGGAGCGGGTTCACCTGCTGGGCGACAGGACCGGCGCAAAAATTGCCTTTGAGGTCGCACGTCTAAGGCCCAGCCAAGTCCAGCGCATGGTGCTGATTTCGCCGGTCATTTGGACCGACGTGCAGCGCGAGCAACGGCTTCAGTATCCGCTGGAGTCGGTCAACAAGGATGGCTCGCACCTGACGGCGTTGTGGCGTTTGTCGGTCGGCCTCGGCATGTGGGGCGGACGATCCTTGGATCAATTGGCGGAGGTTTTCTACGCCCGTGTCCAGCGGCAGGATATTGCCCACTTCGCGCGACGCGCCGCGGCGGAATATGACGCCAGGGAAGCACTCCAGCGTTTCGAAAGGCCCATCCTGATCTTGAATCCGAAAGATGATCTGTGGGACACCACCCCGCGTACCAAGCCATTTCTGACTCACGCGCAGAGTCGCGTGCTGGATCTGCCGGACTGGGGGTACGGTTTCATCGAGGTGAAGGCCGATGAGGTGTCGACCATCGTCAACGATTTTCTGGATGCGCCTTGAGCAAGGATGGAACCGCACAGCGCCGCGCGAGACTCAGCCGCCGCGCGGCCCTTCTCACCGTGCCCATTGCCGGTGCGTTGACGGCATCTGCGGCCGAACCCGCGGCTGACAAGGCTCTGCCGAGACTCGACCCCAATGATCCGATCGCGCGAGACTTGGCGTATTATGAGAATGCGGCGGATGTCGATACGTCGAACGAAATGGCGGCGCATTATCTTCCCGGCCAAACCTGCAACAACTGCGCCCAGATTCAAGGCGACGCGCGCGACGCGTGGCGACCCTGCACGATTTTTCCGGGCAAGAGCGTGGCGGGCGCCGGCTGGTGCGGCGTTTGGGTCGAAAAGGTTTAGATCGTCGCGCCGATAACGACGCGCTGAAGTGCGCGTCAGGCGGCCTCGAAATTCAGGATGCGCTGACCCAAGAGCCGGCCGAATGTCAGCGCCGGCGTGACGCCGCTGCCGTTGGTGTACGAATCGCCGAACGTGCCGCGGCCCAAGACTTCACCTGCGGCGTAGAGCCCCTTGATAGGCGTGCGGTCGCGGCGCAGCACCTGCAGATTTTGATCGGCCGCCAGGCCCGCCCAGGACATCAACCCATAGCCGTGCAATTGGATGGCGTAAAACGGCGGACGCGCGATCGGCACCGGCCGATGCTCGCGGCCGCAGATGTCGGTGCGGCCCTCGGCAATGCCGCGATTGTAGTCTGCCAGGCTGGCGCCGAGCACATGTGGATTGAGGCCTGCGCGCGCGCCGAGCTCGTGGATCGATGACGCTTTGGTGAACATCGGATGACCGGCAAACGCCTCGTCATATTTCGCGCGCGTCCAACCGCTCATGACTGGGGGTGATCGCTCGAGAACCTCCTGATCGAATACTGCCCAGAACCGATGCGCCGTCTGCCTGCCGAGAGCCCGTTCCTGGTGAGCCTTGCTCGGATGATCTTCGGCGACAAACCGTTCGCCCGAGGTATTGACCCAAACCTCCCACGGCGGGTGCTCATGGGTCTCCGGGATCATCGCGCCGATCGACTTGCTTGGCACTTGGTCGTCGTCCAGGACGTGGGACAGGAGCGGGCAATACGTATCGCCGCCCTTGAGGAATCCGCCGGCCGCCTGGCCCAGGATCAGACCGTCGCCATGATTGAAGGGATATCCCAGCATGCAGTGAAGCGGTACGCCATGCAGTTCCTGAAACATACGCGGGTTGGCCATGCAGCCGCCGCTGGTCAGGACCACGTTCTTGGCCATAACGTCGCGCACCGCGCCCGTGTCATCCTCGATGACCAAACCAACCACGGCGCCGTCATCCATGATCAGGTCCACCGCCTTGGTGCCAAGCAGCACTTCAAGCTTGCCGGCGGCCTCAGCCTTCTTCACCAGCGGCTCCATCAGCCGGAAAACCTGACGCGCCCTGTCGACCGGATGGTGCGCCCGCCTGATCAGCAGCGGCTCATGACCGCCCGTGGTGGGACTGCCGTCAACGAGTTTGAGGCCGAGACCAGCGAGCCAGTTCAGCGAGTCGGCGGCGTTTTGCGTCCAAAGCTTGGTGAGGATCGGTTCCGCCGTGTTGCGGGTGATGCGCATAATGTCGTTGTAGTGGTCTTGCCAGGTGTCCTTGATACCCAGCTTCTTCTGGAACACCGTGCCGGCGGCCGTCGTCTGCGCACCGCTGCGATCGAGCGTGCCCCCCAAGAGAGGCGCCTTTTCGACCAGCAATACGCGGCGGCCGCGTTCCGCCGCGAATATCGCGGCCGGCATGCCAGCGGTGCCGCCACCGACGATGACCGCATCGTAACGGTCGGCTGCGAGCGCCTGACGGCGCCAGGTCGGCAGCACACCGGACGCAGCCATTGCAGCGGCACTAGTCAGCAAACGTCGTTTTCCCAGGTCAATTCTCGGCATGTGATTGCCTCCCCTCCCGGTTGCCCGCGCCGAAGGCTACTTGAACGGATGTAATTGCGATAGAAAATTCAGGCGGTCCTGTAAGACCGGACCGCGCGTTGCGGAGATCAGTTTTGGCGGCGATTCAGCCGATTTGACGAGGGTCTGCCGTCAGTCGGCGGCGGATCGGCGGCCGATCCGGGAAAGGCCCGTTAACTCTCCTGGCTGATTGCCGTCAGTCCCCTACCGCATGCGGCTGAATTTGGCGGCGGACACTTGGAACCGCCATCGAGCCGTGTGACAATCTGGTGCACTTGATCTGTGGAAGGGGAAGCCCATGGCATCGCGCAAAAGCTTCGCGAGTTCAGTCAGCAAACGTGAAATGTTGTCGATGATGACGGCCGCAGCGACGCTCGCCGCTGGCACGGCGGCGCGCGCCGCCGAACCGGCCGCGCCGGCGAGCGCCGGCAAGGGTACCATGCCCGAAACGCCGATTACGCGCGTGCCGCGCGACAAAATGCCGCCCCATATGCAGCGTTCGTGGGACGGCGCATCCAAGTTGCATGGCGATACCACTTACGTCGAGGCTTTCGGCAACAATCCCGAAGTCTACGATTGGTACAACAACGACTTCTACAAGAAGCTGTTCGCCTCGGGCCGGATCGACAACCGAATTCTGCAACTCGTCCGGCTGCGGCTGGCTAACGTCCACGGCTGCGCATTCTGCAACCGCAGCGATCGCGTTGCCGCCCGCGAAGCCGGCATTCCGGAAGAGCAAATCCAAACCTTGGCCGAATACGAGACAGGCCCGTTCAGCGAACGCGAGAAGGCGGCATTGGCGCTGGCCGACGTCATGGTGCTGACCAATCCGAAGGGGATGCTGACCAAGGCGATCTACACGCGCGCGCGGCAGCATTTCACCGACGGCGAGTTGATGGAACTCGGCATGATCATGGCCGTGCTGTGCGGCGTGGCGAAGTTCATCTTCGCCTACGACCTGGTCGAGAAGGAAGACTATTGTCCATTCCTCTGAGCGCCGGTCAGACCCGGCGCGGATTCGCAATCGGCGCGGTGTCGCTGGTCGTCGCGCCGGCGCCGCTTTGGGCGGCCTCCGGCGTCGAGAAGCTGATCTGGCACGCAACGCCGCGGCCGGTGACCGACGAACCGTTCCAGGACGGCGCCGGCGAAAGCCTGTCTCTCAGTCGGTTCCGCGGCCAGGTCGTGATCGTGAATTTATGGGCGACATGGTGCGCGCCATGCGTCCGCGAAATGCCGACTCTGGACACATTGCAGGCCGATCTGGGTGCGCAGGGCGTCAAGGTCGTCGCCATGTCGCAGGATCGCGAAGGCGCCGAGCTGGCGGGACCTTTCAA
>VGEM01000271.1 GCA_016869315.1 Alphaproteobacteria bacterium
GGCGAGCAACTCGCGGCGCGGCAGCGTGCTCAGCGTCGCCGTGTCGGCGATGACTAGGCGCGGCTGATGGAAGGCGCCGACCAAGTTCTTGCCGCGCGGCGTGTCGATGCCGGTCTTGCCGCCGACTGAGCTGTCCACCTGCGACAGAAGCGTGGTTGGAATTTGGATGAAGTCGAGGCCGCGCAAGGTGATCGACGCGGCGAACCCGGCCAGATCGCCGATCACGCCGCCTCCGAGGGCGACGATCATGGTGTTGCGTTCGCACTTCGCCGCCAACAGGGCGTCGATCAACGCTTCGAGCTGCGAAAAACTCTTCGACTGCTCGCCCGCCGGCAATATGACGCGGTCTGTCTTGATGCCAGCATCGGCGAACGATGCGACCACCGGTTCAAGGTGGTGCCGCGCGACATTGGTGTCGGTAACGATGAACACCCGCTTTTGCTTCAGAAGCGGCGCGGCCAGCGCGCCAGCGCGCCGTGACAGGCCCGGACCGACCATGATGTGGTAACTGCGATCGCCGAGGCCGACTTTCAGTTCGGCGGTGGCGTCGCCCATGCGGGCGCCGTCAGGACTCATGATACGGTCGCGAGTGGCCGGCCGAGATGCCGCTCGAGCGCCTGAAGCGCGGCCGTGGTTGTGACGTTTGGATTGTCGGGGCCGGTATCGACCGTGACATCGGCTTCGGCATAGACCGGGTATCGTTTTTCCATGAGCTGCGCGAGGGTCTCACGCGGATCGCCGTGATTGAGCAGCGGGCGGTGCGACCGACCCTTGGTGCGACCCGCCAAGGTGTCGAGATCGGCCCGGAGCCAAATCGAGACCGACCCCCGCTTGATCAAGGCGCGTGTCTCGGTATCCATGAATGCACCGCCTCCGGCGGCCAGCACGCACGGCGGGCCCTGAAGCAATCGCGCCATGACCCGGCGTTCGCCGTCGCGGAAGGAGGGCTCGCCATATTTGGCGAAGATCTCGGCGATGGTCAGGCCGGCGGCTTTCTCGATCTCCGTGTCAGCGTCGACGAACGGCACCTCAAGCGCCTGGGCCAGACGCTTGCCGATGCAGCTCTTGCCGGCGCCCATCAACCCGACCAGGACAATCGTCCGGTCGAGATGCGTCGGCGGGCGCGTGTCGCGCTGGTCGTTCATGGCAGGGGCTCAATTCCTCGTGCCGGGCAAGCTGATTTGCGCCCGATTCCGGCCTTCGGCGCGCCTTGGTTGGACAATATCACAGCCGTTGCGTAGTGTCCGCCACCGGTACATGACGCGACGCATAGGGCGCGAATCGGCAAGGATTAAGGCGATATGGCGGTGAAGGTGATCTTGGTGGCGCTGGTTGCTCTGGTGGCCGCAGCCGTCGTGTTTCTCGCGAGCTGGGACATGCCGCCACCGACCGCCGTGACCGAAAAAGTCATCCCCAATGACCGGTTTCAGTAAGGCGAAAGTCGCCCTTCTGGCATTCATGTCGGCCGGCGCGGCTTACGCGCAGTCCGCGCCGCCCGCCGGCCCCGTGACCTTGGTGCCGCCTACTGCTGCCGCGCCATCCGCCGCGCCCCGCGGTGCGATCGAAATCGGCACCTTGGCCGAACTTGGCCTCGACCGGGTCGGACTTGCGGACATCGTCAGCGAGCCGTTGGCCGAGGATGTCTGGTCGGCAAGCGATCCCGAATTCGTCAAGTCGGCATTGGCCCGGCTGCCGCGGAAACTCGATTCGATCGCGCTACGAACCCTGGCGCTGCGCCTGTTGTTGCCGCCGTCGTTGACGCCGCGCGCCCCCGAATCCGTGGCGATCTCCCTTGAGCCGGCCGATGCGGCCGCCCCGGAAATCCAGCCGGTCGGAGATCCCTGGCTGTTTCGCGCCCGCATCGAGGCGCTGGCCAGGCTCGGCGATTGGACCGACGCCGCGCGCCTTATCGATCTCGCGCCCCGCGACAAGATCGATCCGGCGCTTCGTCGACTTCGCGTCGACGCCATGCTGGTCGCGGGCGAGATCGACAACGCCTGTACCGAGACCCAGGCCGAATTGAGCTCCGCGCCCGACTCGCATTGGCAGAAGCTGCAAGTCTTCTGCCAGTTCCATGCCAAGCAAACCTCGGCCGCGCAGTTGGGGCTTTCGTTGCTGCGCGAGCAGGGCGACGAAGATCCGGCGTTTTTCTGGGCGGCCGACTTGTTGCAAGGCGAGCGGCCGTTGACGCCGAACGGCGTGCAGCGTCTCGATCCTGTCGTGCTCGCCATGCTGCGGCTGGCCAATCGGGCAGTGCCCGACGCGGTGCTGCGCGACGGCGATCCGACCGCGCTTCGTTTCGCGGCGCTGATGGAGCCACAGCCGCCTACCGACGAGGAGAAGCTGACCGAGTCGGAACGCGCCGATCGCATCAGACTGCTGCAGGGCGCGCGGATCGTGCTGGCCGAGCGGGCGCTGGCTTTGGGCGCGCTCGCCGCGGAAGACGTCGCCAAACTCTATCTCGCGGTCGATTTCAGCGGCGAGGTCAAGCCGCCGCAGTTGACGCAGGTGACGGCCGACGATCCCCGAGGCCGCGCCTTTATGTATCAGCTGGCCCGTGCGCAAACCGTGCCGACGGCGCGCGCGGAGGTGATTGCCCGTGCGGTCGATCTGGCCCGCGCCGATCGCGGCGCCAAGGGTCCGACGCTGCAAACTGTGGCGCTGAGCTATGCCGATCTATTGGCCGAGATCGCGCCGATGCCAGATTTGATCTGGTTCGCGGGCCACGCCTTGCGTCTCTCGACCGCGGCGGGTCAGGGTGCGGCAGCGCGGCCATGGATCGAGCTGGTCGAGCAGATGTCGCGCACCAATATCGAAGCCGGCGAAATCGCCGATAGTCTGTGGCCGGTCCGGCATTTGAGCGGCGGCCTGACGCCGGCGACGCCACAGGATTTGCGCGCCTGGCAGGCGACCCAGCCGGTGTCGGGCGCCCTCGGCCAACGTGAAGTTGTTTTGAACACGCTGGAAGCGCTGGGCGAACCGGTATCGGCCGCCGACTGGCTGCCGGTCCTGGTGGCGGGCTCGCGCGCGGTCAGCGATCCGCATCCGTCGGTCGCGGTCTGGAACGGCCTCGCCGAAGCGGCGCGCAACGGGCGCGTGGGCGACGCGGTTGCTCTGGCCTTGATCGCGGCCGGCGATCAGGGCCTCGACAAGCTCTCGCCGCTGACCCAGGCCCGCATGATCCAAAGCCTGATGGTGGCGGGTCGCACGACGGACGCACGCGCGCTCGCGGTTGAGGCGGTGCTGGCGGCGGGGCTGTGACAGCGGCGCGCCTTGGCGAGCGCGACCAGGCGGCGATCGAGACCTTCCTCGAAATGATGGCGGCCGAACGGGGCGCCGCCCGGCACACCATCGAGGCTTATGGCCGCGATCTCGTCATCTTGGCCGGAATGCTTTCGGCGCGGCGGCGGACCTTGCTTGGGGCCGACACGGCGAGTTTGCGCGCGTGCCTGACCGACAAACAGGCGCGCGTGTCGGCGCGTACGGCAGCGCGCAGGCTCGCCTGCTGGCGGCAGTTCTACGGGTTTCTGTGCAACGATGGCCGGCGCAAGGACGACCCGACGCTTGCGCTCGATAGTCCGCGGTTGCCGGCGCCGCTGCCAAAATATCTGAGCGAGGACGATGTCGCCGTGCTGCTGACGGCGACGCGCGCCATGGAAGGCGCCAAGGGACGCCGCGCCGAGGCCTTGCTTGAGGTGCTGTATGCGACCGGTCTTCGCGTCTCCGAGCTGGTGGCGCTGCCGGTGTCGGCGGGCCGTGGCGATGCGCTCCTGATCGTGCGCGGCAAGGGATCGAAGGAGCGCATGGTTCCCTTGGGCGATGCCGCGCGCGACGCGATCAAGGCCTATCTCAAGGTTCGCGACCAGCTCACACCACGCCGCGCCAAAACCTCGCCCTGGCTGTTTCCGGCGCCCGGCAATTCCGGCCATCTCACCCGCGACGGTTTCGCCAAGATTCTCAAGTCGATTGCCGTGAAGGCCGGCGTGTCGCCGGCGCGCGTGTCGCCGCACGTGCTGCGGCATTCGTTCGCGACCCATCTTCTGTCCCACGGCGCCGACCTTCGGAGCCTGCAGCAGATGCTGGGCCACAGCGATATCTCGACGACCCAGATCTACACCCACGTCCTCGCCGAACGGCTGAAACGCCTGGTCGAAACCAGCCATCCGCTGGCGTTCATCAAGTTATGAGCGGCAATCGGTGGGCGAGGCGCGCGCCATCGCCATATCGATGACCTGCGCCGGCGTATGCCCGGCCTCGCGCAAAGAGCGGATGTCGAGGGCGCGGTCGCGCTTCGAGAGTTTTTTTCCGTCGGCGCCGAGCACCAAACCATGGTGCCGATAGCGCGGTGTCGGCAGGGCCAGCAGGTGTTGCAACAAGCGGTGCACGTGAGTTGCCGGAAACAGTTCCTCGCCGCGCGTGACGAGACTGACGCCTTGTTCGGCGTCATCCCAGGTGCAGGCGAGATGATAGCTGGTTGGCACGTCTTTGCGGGCAATCACGACGTCGCCAAAAATTTCCGGCGTCGCGGTCTGCTCGCCGCGGTCGAGATCGATCCAGGACAGCGTGCCCGCACGCGTCGTCGCGTCGTCCGTGCGCAGCCGAAGCGCATAGGCCTCGCCGCGATCGATTCGAGCGTTGCCCTCGCGTACCGTGAGGGACCGGCAGGTGCCGGGATAGATCGGTCCGTCGGGGCCTGCGGGACCATGCGGCGCCTCGCCGGCGCGGGCGATGTCGGCGCGGGTGCAGAAGCACGGATAGAGCAGGTTCATGTCCTGAAGGCGCCGGGTCGCGGCACTGTAGCTCGCCATATGCTCTGATTGTCGCCGCACCGGTTTTTCCCAGCACAGGCCCAGCCAGGCCAGGCCTTCCAACATCGCCGTTTCGAATTCCGGGCGGCAACGGGTGTGATCGATGTTCTCGATGCGAACCAGAAATCGCCCGCCGTTCGCTTCGGCGGCGGCAAACAGGGCCGCCTTGGCGGTGCCAAGGTGCAGATAGCCGGTTGGGCTCGGCGCGAATCGGGTGGTTTCGGGCATGCGCTGTGCTGATCTGCGAACGAAGGCCGATTTGACAGGCTCTAAAGTAGAACACAAGCAATTGTGTTCGGAAATGATTTGGGTACACTCGCCATCGATATTGTGAATGGTGTGGAGCGTGTCGTGATTGCTTCGCTCGAAGCAAGTCCAGCGTTGGTGCTGAACGCCGATTTTCGGCCGCTCAGCTATTACCCCCTGTCGGTCTGGTCCTGGCAGGAGGCGGTGAAAGCCGTCTTCTTGGGACGGGTCAACGTCGTTTCCGAATACGACCGTGAAGTCCGCTCGCCGCGCCTGGCCTTCAAGCTGCCCAGCGTGATCGCGCTCAAGAAGTACGCGCCGATGGATCGTTCGCCGGCGTTCACGCGGTTCAACGTTTTCCTGCGCGACCGCTTTACCTGCCAGTACTGCGGCACGCCGAACCCGACCAACGATCT
>VGEM01000272.1 GCA_016869315.1 Alphaproteobacteria bacterium
CCGCGCCGCGCAGTTGGATGGTGAATTGGAATGACGCCGAAGCACCGCTATCTGGCGCTGTGGTTACGCCGCTGGCCGACGGATCGCTGGCGGCGTGAACAGCCGCGCGCGGTTCATCATGACAATACGCCTCTTGTCCTGGTCCAGCCGGGACAGGGCAGCGTTCGGCTGTCTGCTGTCGATCAGGCCGCACACGACGCTGGCCTGTCGCCCGGCATGACGCTGGCTTACGCCCGCAGCCTTGCCCCCGATCTCAAGAGCGTGCCGGCAGACAACGCCGCCGATGGTGCGGCACTCGAACGGCTCGTCGACTGGTGCTCGCGCTACACCCCATGGGCGGCGCGCTGGGAGATCCCCGATCATCATGCGCTGATGCTCGACATCACCGGCTGCGCCCATCTGTTTGGTGGCGAGGCGCCGATGCTGGCGGATCTTGACAAACGCCTTGCGGCTGCCGGCATCGATTCTCGCGTCGCCATCGCCGACACCGCCGCCGCCGCCTGGGCCTGGGCGCGCCACGGCCCCCACGGAGACCCGATCATCTCCGTCGGCGCAACCCGGAAAATAGTGAGCCCTCTGCCCCCAGCCGCGCTCCGCATCGAGGGTGCGACCGCCGTCGAACTGGAGCGCCTCGGGCTTCGCACTATTGGCGACCTGATCGGCCTGCCCCGCGCACCACTGGCCAATCGTTTCGGCCGCCACATCGCGCTCAGGATCGATCAACTGCTTGGGCGCAGTGCCGAGCCGATTTCACCCAAGCAGCCAGCGCCCGTGTGGCAAACGCGGCTTGCCTTCCCCGAGCCCATCATTCATCGCGACGCAGTGGCGCTGGCACTCGACCGATTGCTCGCCGCGCTCAAGGTCATGCTCGAACGCGAGCATCAAGGCGCACGCGCGCTGGTCTTGATGCTCTACCGGGTCGACGGCACCGCGGCCCGCGTCGAGATTGCAACCGGCCGCGCGAGCCGCGACCTGCGTCACCTCGCCCGTCTGTTCGCGGAAAAACTCGACACCATCGACGCCGGCTTCGGTATCGAAACCGCCTTACTCGCCGCAACCCGTCTGGAACGGCGCGACGGAGATCAACTCGATCTTGATGGTGAGACGCACGCCGTCAACATTTCAGAGATCATCGACCGGCTTCGCGCCCGCCTTGGCCCCCACCGCGTTTCCAGAGTCTACCCGCGCGAGAGCCACATTCCCGAGCGCGCCATCGCGACGACGCCAAAGAAAGATATTGCGTGGCCGACGGGCATCATTCGCCCTCTGACGCTGCTCACGATGCCGGAACCGATCGAAGCCATCGCCCCTATTCCCGATGGGCCCCCTGTTGCCTTCACGTGGCGGCGTGCTGGCCATCGTGTCGCCCACGCCGACGGGCCCGAACGGATCGAGCCCGAATGGTGGCGCGCCGATGAAATCGCGCCGATTCATCGTCGCCCGCGTGACTACTACCGGGTCGAGGACGCGACCGGCCGACGATTCTGGTTGTTCCGCGAAGGACTCTACGATGGCGCCGCAGCGCCACCGCGCTGGTACATGCATGGACTGTTTGGGTGAAACGGCCATGCCGACTGCTTACGCCGAGCTTCAGGTCACAACCAACTTCTCGTTTCTGCGCGGAGCCTCACATCCTGAGGAACTGGCGGCGACGGCGGCCGCTCTTGGTCACACCGCCATCGCCGTGACCGACCGCAACACGCTGGCTGGCGCGGTGCGTCTGCATGGTGCCGCCAAGGAGGCCGGCATCAGGTGTATCGTCGGAGCGCGGATCGATATGGTCGATGCGCCGAGCACTCTTATTTACCCGATCGACCGCGCCGGTTACGGACGCCTTGCCAAGCTCCTCACTGTCGGCAAGCTCCGCACTATCAAAGGTCAGTGCCATCTCACGCGCGACGACCTATTCGCTCACAACAAAGACTTGATCGCCGTGCTGTTGTCGCCCGAGACCGATCTCGGGGCTTTCAAGGACTGCTTCGGCAATCGTCTGTTTCTCGCCGCCCAGCATCTCCATCGTGGCGATGACCGGCGCCGCATTGCGCACGTGGCGGCAATCGCACAAGCGATGTCCATTCCATGGGTGGCAACCAACGACGTGCACTACCACGCGCGCGAACGCCGCGAACTGCAGGACGTGCTCACTTGCATCCGCGAAAAATGCACGATCACCGAGGCCGGCTACCGCCTTGCCGTCAACGCCGAGCGACACCTGAAATCGCCCGCCGAAATGGCACGATTGTTCGCCGACCATCCCGACGCTATCGCGCGCACGGTCGAGATCGCCGAGCGGTGCTCGTTCTCGCTGGATGAACTGCGCTACGAATACCCCCTCGCCGCCGTGCCGGACGGCACGACAGCGCAGCAGGCCTTGGTTCATCTCGCCTGGGACGGCGCGGCACGACGCTATCCCGGCGGCATCCCCGACAAAGTCCGCCGGCTGATCGACTACGAACTGGCGCTGATCGATCAACTCAATTACGCGCCCTACTTCCTCACTGTTCACGACATCGTCGCCTTCGCCAACAGCCGCGAGATTCTGTGCCAGGGCCGTGGCTCGGCCGCCAATAGCGCGGTCTGTTACGTGCTCGGCATCACGGCGGTCGACCCCGCCCGGGTCGATCTTCTGTTCGAGCGCTTCGTCTCGGCCGAACGCGACGAGCCACCCGATATCGACGTCGACTTCGAACACGAACGCCGCGAAGAGGTCATTCAATACATCTACGAAAAATATGGTCGCGACAAAGCCGGCCTGGCTGCAACCGTCACCTGCTACCGCCCCCGCAGCGCCATCCGCGATGTCGGCAAGGCCATGGGCCTTTCCTTGGATGCCGTCGACGTACTGGCGCGAACCGTCTGGGGTTGGGGCGCCGAGGGCCTCAACGATCAGTACATCCGCGAAGCCGGTCTCGACCCGAGCGAGCCGCACCTCGCCCGCACCTTGGCCCTCGCCCGCAACCTGATGGGCTTTCCGCGTCACCTGGGCCAGCACGTCGGCGGCTTTGTCATCTCGCGCGGACCGCTTGATGAGTTGGTGCCGATCGAAAACGCGGCGATGGAAGACCGCACCGTCATTGAATGGGACAAGGATGACCTCGATACCTTGGGCATGCTCAAGATCGACGTGCTCGCCCTTGGCATGCTGACCTGCATCCGCAAGGCGTTTGATCTGCTCGGCCAGCATCACGACCGTCCGCTCAAGCTGGCCGACGTGCCGCCCGAAGACCCTGCGGTCTACGACATGCTGTGCAAGGGCGATTCGCTCGGCGTATTCCAGGTCGAATCGCGTGCCCAGATGAGCATGCTGCCGCGCCTTCGCCCGCGGAACTGGTACGACCTGGTCATCGAAGTCGCCATCGTGCGTCCGGGCCCGATCCAGGGCGACATGGTTCATCCCTTCCTGCGACGCCGCCAGGGCATCGAAACCGTCTCCTACCCCTCCAAGGAACTCGAAGAGGTTCTCGGCAAGACCCTGGGCGTGCCGCTCTTCCAGGAGCAGGCGATGAAAATCGCCATCGTCGCCGCCGGTTTCACGCCGTCGGAGGCCGATCAGCTCCGCCGCGCCATGGCCACCTTCCGGCGAATGGGCACCATCCAGAATTTTCACAAGAAAATGGTCGAGGGCATGGCAGAGCGCGGCTACGCGCGTGACTTCGCCGAGCGCTGCTTCCGGCAGATCGAGGGTTTTGGCGAATATGGATTCCCCGAATCCCACGCCGCCAGTTTCGCGCTGCTGGTTTATGTTTCCTCATGGCTCAAGTGCCGCTACCCGGCGGCCTTTGCCTGTGCGCTGTTGAATGCCCAACCGATGGGCTTCTACGCGCCGGCCCAGATTGTGCGCGACGCGCGCGAACACGGTGTCGTCGTGCGACCAGTCGACGTCAACGCCAGCGATTGGGACAACACGCTCGAAAGTTTGCCCGACGGCGCTGTCGCCCTGAGATTGGGTTTCCGCCAGATCAAGGGCGCGCGCGAAGCCGATACGGCACTGATCATGGCGCGTCGTGGCGCCGGCTATCACGACCCGGAGGACGTCTGGCATCGCAGCGGCGTTACCGCGACAGCCCTGGTTACCTTGGCCAAAGGCGACGCCTTTGCCTCGCTCGGCCTCGACCGGCGCGAGGCCTTCTGGAAGATCAAGGCATTCAACGATACCGCTTTACCGCTATTTGCCTTTGCCGAGACGGCGCATTCCGGCAGCGCCCTGCCCGGCCACAACGAATTCATGTCGCTGTTCGCGGAGCCAACCGTTCTGTTGCCCCGGCCAACACTGGGCGAACAAGTGATCGCCGATTACGACTCGCTCCGGATGTCGATCCGCAAGCACCCGCTGGCCCTGCTGCGCGCCGATCTCAAACGCGAGTCGATTCTGCCCAATGCCGCGCTCACCGATCACCCGGTCAACCGTCGGGTTGCGATCGCCGGGCTGGTGCTGGTGCGCCAACGGCCGGGCACCGCCAAGGGCGTCATCTTTGCCACCCTTGAAGATGAAACCGGCGTCGCCAATGTCATTATCTGGCCACACGTGTTCGAGCGCTTCCGACGTATCGTGTTGGGCAGCCTGCTGCTCCGCGTCGTTGGCAAGTTGCAGCGAGAAAGTGGCGTCATTCACGTGGTCGCCGACCATGTCGCCAACCTGACGCCGCTGCTCTCGCGCCTGTCGCATTTCGATGGTCCTGATGAGCTGGCGGCCGAGACCTTCAAAGGCGCGCTGGCCCGCGCCGACGAAGTCCGCAAACCCGGCCGCGACCCGCGCCTACCGCCACCAGCGCTCGATACCGACGACACCCGCCGCATCATGCCGCGCGGACGGAATTTCCATTAGTCAGCGCCGATCGTGGGCAACCACGTCAAGCGGTGCGCCCGACTTCGTATTGTCGAGACCAAGCACGGCCGCGGTTGCAATCAGCAGCGCCGGCCCGGCGACGACGGTGAATGCCATCTGCCAGCCAAAATGCGGCACCAGCTGCGATACGAACACCGGATAAAACGCAAACCCCAACAAAACGCCGGCGCCGGTGATGGTCGCGGCCGTCGCCCGCGCCTGGGTCGGAAACAGCTCGGCCCCTAAGGGCCACTGCACGACGGCGACGCCAAAAAAGAAGATCGTCATCACGCTAAACCACAACACGTTGGCGAGCGGCGTTGCAGCAAGCCAGATGAAACCAAGGAACGATACGAGCCCGATGCCAAGCCAGAGCGCCACCGTATTGCGGCGCGTCCAATAAAATTCGCCGATGATGCCGGACGCGAGGTATCCAATGACGCCGATAAGATACGACAATCCCGTCGCCATCGCCGCATCGGCCTCGGCATACCCGCGCGCTTGGGTCAGAAAAGTCGGCAAGTAGAAGGCGACTCCGGCATACGCGCCGGCATGAAAAAACATCATGGTCGTGACCAGGATGATTCGTCGGCGCAACAAAGGCTCTTTCA
>VGEM01000273.1 GCA_016869315.1 Alphaproteobacteria bacterium
GAAGTTGCCGACTATACCGCGACTGAGCTTGGCGCTTACGAAGCGAACCTCGCCGATGTCCTCGATTCCCGCGTCAGTTCCGCGCCCAGTTCGCGCAGAATGGTCGGCGTCGTGCCATGGGGCAGCGATCTCGGCATGGCCAATCTTGCCGGGCGCCTGATGATCCGGCACCGCGCCCGCAAGATGCCCTCGGCCGACGCCCTGCCGGCTTGGCTCGCGTCGCGCGCCGAAGGCGATACGCCAGGAATACTACAAGGCGCTGATCTGAAGATATAAGTTACATCAAAAATAGGGCCGTACCCTATTTTCATGATGTGCGGGGCGGGTAACCGGTGGTGAGCCAGGTGAAGAGGGCGGACTGGGTCGGGTCCTTGGCGGCGGCGGCATAGAACCTGGTCGATTCAACGATCGCCGTGCCGTCGCGGTTGTCCATCTCGAGCGCGCGCTGGTGATTGCCGGCCAGCACGCGGGTCATGATCGGTTTCTGGAACGCCTCGAAGACGGCGAGAGCGGAGCGAACGGCGGCAGGATCGCCGATCTTATCCGGTGGCGGCAGGTTATTCACCAACACCGCCGCATTGCGGAGGGCGATGTTCATGCCCTGCCCGTGCGCCGGGTGCAGACTGTTGGCGGCGTCGCCGATCAGCACCACGTTGCCGCGTACCCATTGATGGCAATTGGCGAGCTTGCACGGATAGAAGCCGATGATCGATGTTTCCAGATCGCCCAGCGCCGGCGCCCGCGCCTTCAACAGCTTGCGGCGATCGTCGACGGTCGAGGCCTTCCACCACCCGATCTCGTCCTGACCGATCGGGATCGAAAACTTCCAATGCCTGTCGGTGCGGGGAATCCGGAACGTCATTCCGGTCGCGCCCATGAACGCGGTGAGATCGTTGTGCGGATCTTCCTGATTGTGAGGCGCGGTCAACATCACCAGCGGTGACTGGTACTCGTAATCGTCTGTGGTGAAGCCGAGCAATTTCCGGACTTGAGACGAGCGCCCATCCGCGCCAATCACCAATTTGGGCCGGATGATCGCATCGCCGCCCGCCGGCAGTTTGACGTGCAGGCCGACGACATCTCCGTCCTTGGTTTCGAAGTCGCGACCCCAGGCCGGCCTGATCAAACGAAAGTTCTTGTTCTCGGCCGCCAGATCCAAAAACGCCTGGCCGATCTTTTCGTGATGGAACACAAGATAATAGGGGTGCGGCAGCGGCAAGTTCTCAAGCGGACAGTCGAGGATGAGCTCGCCCGACGGCGTCCGATAGCGCGTTCCGAAACGCTTCTCGGCGCCGCGCGCCATAAACGTCGGCAGCACGCCCCACTTGTCGAGAATCTCGACGACAACGGGTTGGATGTGATCGCCGCGCGCGGTGTCGAGCGGATCTTTCGATGCCTCGACCAATACGATCGAATAACCTCTGGCGCGAAGCGCGGCGGCCAACCCCGAACCGCCAATGCCGCCGCCGACAATCAGGATGTCGCAGTCGATGTGTTCAACGGCCATGGTGCTTCACGACCGCTCCGGCACGCCGAGCGCGTCGCCGTAGCCTGCGGCATCCATGACGTAACGGCGGCGCATCTCGTCGTCGCCGTTGATGCGCCGGAACCGCTCGGCCGTCGCGGCAATCACCGCCGGATCAAGCGCATCCATCTCGCCGCCGCGAACGTGATTGGCGATCAAGACTTTGTCGATCGCCGGTTTCACGCCGCTCTCGTAGGCCTTCAAACGCCGCATGACGATATCAGCATCGGCCATTTCGCCGACATCCGGGAGTAAATCGACCAGCTTGGCCAAGCAGCGGATGGCGACGTTCATGCCCTGCCCGCGCGCCGGGTGCATGGCATGGCAGGCGTCGCCGACCAGCACGGCATTTCCCGCGACCCAGCGATGGGTGTTGAGCAGCTTGACCGGATAGAAACCGGCCAATTCAAGTTCGAGCGATTCGAGTTCGGCCGCCTTTGCCGCGATCGCGCGCTTGCGCATCTTGTCGGTCGCCGTCTTCCAGAAATGAATTTCGGATTTCCGGATGGTGATGCCGACTTTCCAGTTCCCGAACGCACGCGGGATGCGGCTGATGGAGCCGTTGGGACCCATGAACGACTTGACGTGATTGCGTTGATCTTCGTCGGACGGCAGCCGCTTGGCAAAATTGACCACGATCGGGCTGTCGTACTCGTGCTCTTCGAACGTGAAGCCCAGCACTTCGCGCACCCGCGACGATCGCCCATCGGCGCCCACGACAAGCCGCGGACGGATGTTGACTCTCTGGGTGTTGCGAAAACCCTCCGGTACCGGTCCCACTTCCGGCAACGTGATCGTGAGGCTTCTGATGCCCTCTGGTCCCAGTTCGAATTCGCGCGCCCGCGCCGGACGGAAGAGGACATAATGCGGATTCTGGGCGGCGAGCTTCTGGAACGTGTCACCGATCATCTCGTGGTGCAGATACAGATAGTAAGGATGCGGGATCGGCACCATGCCATAGTCGATGTTGAGCAGAACCTCGCCCTTGTCGGTGCAGTAGGTGGCGCCGTGCCGCCTTTCGGCACCGGCGTCCCAAAACGCCTGCAGCGCGCCCCACTGCTCAAGAATTTCAAGAACGACGCACTGCAGATGATCGCCGCGGGAGGTATCGAGCGGCCGGTCCGACATCTCGACCTGGGCAACCGAATAGCCGCGATCCCTCAATGCACAGGCGAGCGCTGAGCCGGCGATACCGGCGCCGACGATTAGCACGTCGCACGGAAACGTTTCGGAACGAATCACAGAGGGGAACGGACTTCGGCCACGGCGCGAGGAATGAATGCGATGCGGCCGCACGCGTCAAGGGCGGATTCGGCCAAAACCGCGTCGAAGCTCAACGCCGCTCGAATCGACCGTGCTTTTCCTTGAGCCGGATGCGGAAGACCACCGCCTTTCGGCGATTGAGATCGGCAGATGCCGCGCCATGGCCGTGGGCGTGGCCGTGGTCGGGCGGCGGCAGCGCGGTTTCGCTGGTGATCATCGCTTTGAATCGCGTCACCAACGTGCCCAGGGCCGCCGCGGCATCGTCGCCGGAGAGTTCCTCATAGTCGCCCCAGGCGATGACCGATCGCCACCGGCCCGGCGTTTCGAAGCGATCGAGCTCGACGCAAACGTGGCGGTCGGCACGCATCATCCAGATCTTCCGGCCCTCAGCCGAATGCCCGATCAGGGACGTTCCTTCGTAGACGAAGGTGATGGGCACGACATAGGTCCGGCCATCGGAATGGCAGCCCAGCCGCGCGACATTCTCACGGTGGAGAAACTCCTCGATTTCGGCAGGCGTCATTTCACCAATCATGTTGGCAAATTTGACATGCGGCCGGTCGCGACGCCGTGACCTTGATCAATCGGCGGAGCGCAGATTGAATGCTTGAATCCGCTTGTTTTTCAACAGTCTCTGGGCTTTTCACGCCCATGGAATCGCGACTTGGCGGTTGCTGAAGGTGGCCAGGCAGGCGCATGATACGGCGGTTTCATGGCAGGGGAGGTTCGCATGGCCGAAACAAAAGGAAAGCGTCAGGAATACACCACCGATTTCATCAAGGCCGACATCGGCAACGTGTCGTTCCTGGGCAATGTGCACATCGACAACATCATGACCGCGCTGATCGCGATGGGCGCCGAGATCTGGACCGACCGTCGTCGCATCCGCGTGCTTGAGAGCCTGTTGGAAAAGAAAGGCGTCACTCGCGACATGGTCGAGCAGTACGTGCCGACCGCCGAGGAAGAGGCGACCTGGAAGAAGGAGCGCGAAGTGCTGGTGGATCGGATGTACGGCCAGTTCGCCCGCCAGGGCAGTGAGTTCAATATTTCGTCCGACTGGAAAAACAAATAAGTCTCGGGAGAAACACCATGAGCAATCATTTCAATCGTCGCACCGTCATGGGTGGCGCCGCCGGATTGGCGAGCGCGATCGCGACAATGTCGGGCAGCGGTCCGGCAACAGCCAAGCTCACGAAGGACGTTCAGCAACGCGGCCAGGTCGGCCGGCTCGAACGCCTACCGACCCTCGACCTCGAGGCCAATGACGAGATGCTCACCTCGATCCGCATCTTCATCAACGGCGAATTGTCGCAGGCCGCCGCCAAAAGCGCCGCCATGACGTTGAAGGCCAAGGGCCTCGATCCAAGCAAGCCCATGGCGCGCGAAGCGGCGTTGGAAGCGCTGAAGGACGACCCCATTGTCGCCGTGCGTAATCACAGCTGGCAGCACCTGCAAATGCTGATGTGGGACAATCTGAAGCGCGAGTTCCACGGCAACTACGACGCCTACATGTCCGAGATGGAAGCGGCCGACAATGTCGGCCCGGGCAAGCTTGAGCTGAACCCGGGCATCGAACCCGAGTACACCAAGCATGAGATCCACATGCAGCCGGGGGGCTACACCGGCGATGCCTTCGCGGGCCACATCTACCACTACGGCACCAATAATTTTTACAACGGCAACAATTACCAGGACGAGCGCCATGCCGGCCTGGCGGCGCGCGTGCCAGTGCCGAACGACGGCAAGGTCCGGCGCATCCTCGAGATCGGATGCTCGTGCGGACAACTGACTGTCGCACTCAAGCAGCGCTTCCCGGATGCGGAAGTGTGGGGGGTCGATATCGGTGCCCCGATGGTGCGTTACGCCCACATGCGCGCCAACGACCTGGGTGTGGCGGCGAATTTCCGCCATGCGCTGGCCGAGGACACCAAGTTCCCGGACAATCATTTCGACATCTTGACGTCGAATATTCTCCATCACGAAGTCACCCGCGCAGGCACGCTCGCGATCTTCAAGGAAGCGCAGCGTATCTTGCGTCCGGGCGGGCTCTATTACCCGATGGACTTCTACACCGCCGAACGCCAGATCATGAAGAACGGCTACGGCCAAGTGCGTGACTGGATGACCTCCCGCTGGAACCATGAGCGCTGGCTGTACGAGTATCAGTCGGTGGACTTCCCGAAGGAGATGACGGCGGCCGGCTTCGACGTCATCGCCAAGGGCATGCCGGGATACGTCGACAATCTGGTGGCCTACAAGAAAGCCTGATTTTCTTGGCTTTCTGAAGCTCTGAAGCCCGCGTCCGGAGGCCCTGGACGCGGGCTTTTTCATGCCTGTGGATGCCACCAAAGCATTGCCGACAGGCCTGCCGCAGGAGCATGATCCGCCTATTGTCAGTGCAGGGGAGGCTCGCATGGCCGAATCAAAAGGTAAGCGTCAGGAATACA
The DNA here is from genome assembly GCA_016869315.1 of Alphaproteobacteria bacterium. Classification (GTDB taxonomy): domain Bacteria; phylum Pseudomonadota; class Alphaproteobacteria; order Rhodospirillales; family Rhodospirillaceae; genus VGEM01. The sequence goes on from VGEM01000273.1 coordinate 5,236, forward strand.
CCACTGATTTCATCAAGGCCGATATCGGCAACGTGTCGTTCCTGGGCAATGTCCACATCGACAACATCATGACCGCGCTGATCGCGATGGGCGCCGAGATCTGGACCGACCGCCGTCGCATTCGGGTTCTCGAAAGCCTGTTGGAAAAAAAAGGCGTCACCCGCGACATGGTCGAACAGTATGTCCCGACCGCCGAGGAA
>VGEM01000274.1 GCA_016869315.1 Alphaproteobacteria bacterium
TTGCCCGCGGCCTGGTGCCCGAGGATCATGTCACGGGCTTTGGTTGGTCGCTGGCCCAGCCGGTAGCCCCAGACGCCGATCTGGTGATCTGGGCCGGCTGCCGCATGGCCAAGAAGTTCGGCCACGGTTTATCGCCCCGGTTTCCGGCGGGCCAGAAGCACATCCAAATCGATATCGAAGCGACCGAGATTGGCCGCAACCGCATGGTCGAGGCCGGCATCGCCGCCGATTGCCGGCTGGCGCTTGAGGCGATCACCGCGGCGCTGACCGCCGCCAAAGTCAAACCCTTCACCGGCTGGATTGGCGATGCGCTGGCGGCCCATCTCAAGGCCATCGACAACACCGGCCGTGACGAGACGCCGAAAATCCACCCTTACCGCCTCGCCCGCGAGATCAACGCGCGCCTGCCCGATGACGCCATCTTCGTCCAGGACGGCGCCATGATCCTGACCCGCGCCTGGGCGGTGATGCCCATCAAGGCCGAGGGCGGCTACATGGATACGATGCCCTTGGGCTCCATGGGTATGGGGACGCCATTGGCTTTAGGCGCAGTCGCTGGCGCCAAGGATGTGGCTGCCGACACAGGAGCCCCGGAGCGCCGCGTCATCATGCTCACGGGCGACGGCAGTTTCGGATTCTATCCCGGCGAGATCGGCTCGGCGGTTCAGTCAGGGCTCAACTTCGCGACTGTCATCGCCAACAACGGCGGCTGGGGCAACGAACTTGCCACCCAGCGGCATATGGTTGGGCGGCTGGTCAACGCGACCTTCGGCGCGGTGCGATACGACCAAGTCGCCGAGGGCTTTGGCGCGGCCGGATTTCGGGTCGAGCAGTTATCGGAACTTGGGCCGACGCTCGATCGCGCCTACGCCATCAAGGATCGCCCGGCGGTGGTCGATGTCGTGGTCGACGACACCGCGCCGTTCGATCGGTCACAGATGACGATCGTCTATCACGACATCGCCCAGACGCGGGGGAAGCACTTCAGCCGGTAATGCCGGTTTTCATTGTCACTGACTGATTCTTGTAAATTCGACGAATTCGATAAGTCGCCGACATCGTGGCATTCTCGGTCGTGCAAAAGTGTCGGATTTTCTTTACTCTCGAAATGAGCCCTTCTTAATCTCGCTTATGCGAAAAGTGTCTCAATCTATTGAAATATAATCAATAAAATTGACGAATTCGCGCCCATTCCGGCGCATCGTCATTTCTGACCTGCCTTCATGCCGCAGGCTTACCCGCAAGTGCCGCGATTCGGGTCAGAAAATTGATCGTCGCCCGCTTCTTGTCGACGTTGACGCCCTCGACCCGCGCGGCAAAGGCAGTCAGTTCCGACCACAGTTCGCTGACAGCCCCAGGTTCACGCGTGAGGCGCAACGCCGCAGCGCCCTGCCCCGGCACGATCTCGGCCACGCCGCCTTCGTTGCGGGCCGCTCCACTGGCGATGCGCGCCAACCACCACAGGGTTAATTCGGTCAGGGTACGAAACGTGTCGCCCTTCACGGCTTGATCGGCCAAGGCATGAAGCGCGTCGGCGGGAAGACTGGGCGCCTCGGACAGCAACGCCATGAGCGCAGCGAATAGATCGGCGCCTCCCAGTTCGTCCAGTTCCAGCGCCCGGCCGACGCTGCCGTCGCCCAACGTCGCCAGGAGGCGCGCTTCGGCTGGCTTCAAGTCGGGTCGATAGCGACCGAGCAGCGTGGTGACCTGATCGACCTTCAGCCGCCGCAGATCGACCCGGCGGCAACGGGAGCGGATGGTCGGCAACAACCGGTCGGCGTTGTGCGCAACCAGGAGCAGAATGGAGCGGGCCGGCGGCTCTTCCAGCACCTTAAGGACGGCATTGGCCGATTCCTCGTTCATGGCGTCGGCACCGTCGATCAGCACCACGCGCCAGCTGCTCTCAGCCGGCGTGAGGCGGATGAACGAAGTGATATCGCGGATCTGATCGACCTTGATCACGCTCGCGAGCTTGTCGGTCTTGACGTTGACCTCACGCTCGGCGACGCGGAAATCGGGATGGCCCTGCGATGCGACCTTTCTAAAGACGGGATCGCTTGGCGACATTTGAAGACTGGCTGGCGGGGGCGGTCCGCCGAACAGATCGGGCCCCGACACCCCACCTGCCGACTGCGCCAGCATGAAACGCGCCATGCCGTAGGCCAGCGTCGCCTTACCGATTCCGCGCGGGCCGGACAGCAGCCAGGCGTGCGCCATGCGACCCGCGCTCCAGGCGTCGAGAAATGTGGCGGCGGCGGACTCGTGCCCCACCAGATGCGGGTTCGCGCGCGGCTCGGGGACGCCGTCCTCGGCCTCAGTCATGCGGCAACCGCTTCAGAACCGCGACTTCGACGTCGCGTGCTACCGCATCCATGTCGCGCGCGGCATCGATCACCACGCACCGTGCCGGTTCCGTCGCGGCGATATCGAGGAACTCTTTTTTCAGCCGTTCGTGAAAAGCGATGCCCATGCGCTCATAGCGGTTTTCGACGCCGCCGCGGGCTTCGGCGCGACGCAATCCTTCAGCCACCGGCATGTCGAAGATGAGCGTCAGATCCGGCGCAAAGCTGCCGATCGCGGCGGCACGAATACCCGCCAATGCGGCTCGATCGAGGCCATGCCCGGCCCCCTGATACGCCGTCGTTGAATCCGCAAATCGATCGCACAGAACAACTTTGCCCGTGGCGAGCGCCGGCTTGATCGTGCGCTCGACATGATCGCGGCGCGCGGCATACAGCAGCAGCGCCTCGGTGGCGCCATCCCAGCGCGCGGTCTCGCCCTTCACCAGCAACGCCCGAATTGACTCGGCGCCGGGCGACCCACCCGGCTCGCGCGTCGTCAGGATATCAATGCCGCGGCTCTGCAGCACGTCGGCAAGACGCCTGATCTGGGTCGACTTTCCGGTCCCCTCCCCGCCTTCAAAAGTTATGAAAGTCCCGCGTCGCACCGTGACTCCTTCAAAATGGTACCCGATTGGAGCGGAAAGGTTCGGCCAAGGCAATTGCCTCGCGCACCGCGTTAGTTGGCGACCGGAGCCGGCTCTGTTTGGGGTCTTGGCGGGCCGAGAAAAATGTAACTGGCCGCGGCCTTCAGGCGTCCGACGAACCCTAGTCGCCCGGCTGAATCTGCCGCGACCAGAGGCAATTCGAGCGGCCCGAAATCACGGGCGGTGACGACAACCTTGCCGACGGTGGTCCCCTTCTCGATCGGCGCCGGCAGCGGGCCTTCGTAGACCGCCTTGACCACCAGCGACGACAGCGCGCCGCGCGGCAGGGTAATCGTGGTTTCGTCGCGGACCACCAGACTGATCGACGGCCGATCGCCCAGCCAAACCTCGGCATCCGCCACCTTGTCGCCGGCCTTGAACAGCGAGCGATTGGTGAATTCCCGGAAACCCCAGTCGATCAGCTTCGAAGACTCTTCGTCGCGCGCTTTCATGCTGGCCATGCCGTTGGCCACCATCACCAGCCGCCGGCCGTTGCGAATCGCGGACGCCGTCAGGCCATATCCGGCGACATCGGTATGCCCGGTCTTGAGCCCGTCGGCGCCGCTGCCGATCTTGTAGAGAAGCGGATTTCGGTTGCCCTGGGTGATGCCGTTGTAGGTGAAACTCGTCTCGCTATAGAGCGAGTAGTACTCCGGGAAATCGGCGACGATCCGGCGCACCAGCAGCGAAAGGTCGCGCGCCGTCATGTAATGATCCTGATGCGGGAGGCCTGTCGAATTCATGAAGTTGCTCGCCGCCAGGCCGATCTCCTTGGCCTTGGCGGTCATCTGCTCGGCAAAGGCTTCTTCGCTCCCCGCCAATCCCTCCGCCAGCACGATGCACGCATCGTTACCCGACTGAATGATCATTCCGCGCAGCAAATCCTCGACCTTCACCCGGTCGTTGGGGTTGAGAAACATCGTCGAGCCGCCCGAAGCGGCGCCACCCGTACGCCAAGCGTTTTCACTGACGGTGAATTCGTCGTCGAGCGAAAGCTGGCCGGATTTGAGCCGGTCGAACACCATGTAGGCGGTCATCAGCTTGCTCATCGACGACGGCGGCATCTTTTCGTCGGCGCTCCTGCCGACGAGTTCGGCGCCGGTCGTCACGTCGATCAGGACGTACTGGCGGGCTGCGACATCGATGGCCGGCGGCGCGGCGGCGATGTCGGCGCTGACCGCCGCTAGCAGTCCGATGTTAATAGCGAACGATCTGAGCATCGTCGTACCCAAAGGATTTGATCCGATTGAGCAATTCGTTCGCGCCTTCGTCGTCTTGCAGCGGTCCCAGTCGCACACGAAACAGCTGCTGCGCGTTGATTGTCACCGTGACGACGAACGCATGCCCAAATTCGGCCATTTGCTGCATCAGGCGCTTGGCATTCCCGGAATCCGCGAAGGCGCCGGCCTGGATATAAACGCCGAGGCCCGCCGGAAGTTGCTGCGGCTTGGCCTCGGCAACGCGAGCCGGCCTCTCGGCGACCGGCGGCAGATTTGAACGCGCGACATTGCGCGACGACGCGCGTGGCGGCGTTCGGGCCTGCGCCGCGGACGTCGGCGGCGGCGGATCGAGCGGCGCACTGGCAATGGCCTTGCTTGGCGCCGCGTTGACTTTCGGCAGTTCGCCCGGGCTCCGCGCCAGCATCATGTTCTTGATGGTCAGGCTTTCGGTCGCGTCGATCTGAATGCGAACACGGGTCGTTCCGGCCTGTTGAAAGTCGAGCAGCTGGGCGGCGCGGCGCGATACATCGATGACACGGTTGCTCTTGAACGGTCCGCGGTCGTTGATCCGCAACTTGATCTGGCGGCCATTGGCGAGGTTGGTCACGTTGACGACGCTCGGCATCGGCAGCGTCGGATGCGCCGCCGTCAACGCGTTCATGTCGTAACGTTCGCCATTGGCGGTTTTCTTGCCGTGGAAGTCGGGGCCATACCAGGACGCGACCCCCTCTTCGACATAGGAGTAGTCCTCGGACGGGTAATACCAAACGCCGTCGATTTGGTAGGGATTGCCGACCTTGTAGATGCCGCCTTCGGGCAGATCGGCGGCCTCGACCGGTGCGTGCGGCGGCGGTTTCCGCCCAACGCTGCTGCACGCCGCCAGCATTGCGGCGCTCAACACGACCATCACCGTGGGGCGGAAATCCCAGGATTTCAAAAGAGCATACATGGAATGGGGTCAGATTTCAGACAGCAACACTACTAATTGTAGTCTATCAAAGACTCGGCGAAAGGCAATTATTGAGGCTTTCACTGCCTATGCGGCGAGCGATCTCATCAAGGAGGGCAATGATGACGAGTCGACGTAACCGTCGGCCGGCAGCCCCTTATCGATCTGCAAGGATCTAATCGCCCGTCGCGTTGCTGCGCCGACGACGCCGTCAACGCCATCGGCACCGAGGTACCCGCGTCGGGAAAGCGCCTGCTGCAACGCCAAAACATCG
>VGEM01000275.1 GCA_016869315.1 Alphaproteobacteria bacterium
GACGCCGAGGTTGACCGCGACATTCTGGGCGAATTTATCCGCGCATGCGCGCGCGCTCCATTGGGTTAGGAGCGCGCCAGCACTTCAAGGGCGGCGCGCTCGCCCGACTCCATCGCGCCCTCGAGTCCGCTCTGCATCACGGCCGTGTGCTCGCCGGCGAAGTGAATGCGACCGTGCGCCGCGGCGGCGATATTGCCGTACGTCGCGATTTGCCCGGGCTTGCGGTAGGCATAGGTTCCGCGCGTCCAGGGGTTGGCGCTCCAATTGACGGCGGCGATTGGCTCAAGCGCGCCTTTGGTGCTTCGCCTGGCCTTTTCCAACTCGCGCGCTGCATAGGCGAGAACGTCGGCGTCGCTCATGGCCCTGAGCGGACGGCTGACCGGTCCGGTCATAAACATCCAGATGCTAGGTACCGCCCGGGATTTCCCAGAAATAGGCCCGGCCAGCCGCGCCATCGGTCCAAAGGGACGAACCGAGACCGTCGTCCTCCCAAAACCTGCGCTTGATGGCGAAGAAGACGCTGGTTGATTGACCATAAGGAATCGCCGTAATGGCCTCGCTCTGGAGCGACGGCAATGCCGGAGAAATGGCAATAGATCGCAAAATCGAAGCCGGCACTGTGCACACGGCGAAGCGGGCGCGAAACCTGGTTCCGTCGGCGCAGGCGACGCTTACCGCGGTGTCGTCGCTGTCAATGGCACGCACCTCGCGGCCCATGATGACGTCGCCCTTGAGAGCGGCAGCCATCGCCATCGGCAGGCGGCTCATGCCGCCGACGATATGGGTGAAGCTGCCGCGACCGCGCGACCATTCCAGAAGCTTCTGACCGCGTCGCGCCCAGAGCAGCGACTCGTCGCTGAGGTCATCGGCTTGCGCGAGGAGCGATAAATACCGCATGGCCTCGGTATCGGCGCCTGCCGCGGCATAGTGATTGCGGAGCGACGGGTCGGGACCCTGGCGAGCCTCTTCGAGCCAGCTATCGAGCTCAGCGAGACCACTTGCCTTCGGTAAGAGCGCGGCATTCAGTGCCGGCAACGGCGTGCGTTTGAGCGGCTGGGGCAATCGATTGAGCGACGATGTGGGCCAATCCTTCGGCGCCATCAACGTGCCTTGGACGTTAAGGGCGAACGACAGTCCATCTACCTTCCAGGGTTCCTGCTTCAATCCAAACTTCTCGATCTGGTCGATCACACGCGCATAGAGCGGCCCGACTTCGGACCCGCCGGACTCGGGTGTTTCGGGTCGGTCGAGCAATGTCCGCACGCGTCCGCCGACGCGCGTATTGGCCTCCAACACTTTGACCCGAAGGCCCGAGTCTTCCAGAATCTGCGCCGCCATCAGGCCCGATAGTCCGGCGCCGATCACGATCACATCGGCATCAAGAGTGGTGCGGGCCGTTGAGGCGCACGCGGATACAGCCAATGTCACCGCGCCGGCCGCGCGGCGGGAGAGGCGGACTCTGTTCATGAGCATTTCTCCTTCCAGATGTGATCGAGGATTCCGCGAGGCGATCGATCCGACAGCCGCAGCAATTGATAGCTCTCAACGATCGGCCGCTTGGCATTGGCCCACAGGCGTCGCAGAGGACGGCCAGACATTGCGTGGGCCACTGCGGTGTGGGCCGCGAGTTGCGCGCGGATCTGGCTTGCCGTGGCTCGCCACGACGGCGTCGCCGCCGGCTGTGACCGGCGCGCGACCAGATTCAAGTGCTCCGTTTCGGGAACGACCGTTGATGCGACGGCCGTGAAGCCGGCGTTTGTCACGGCGTCATTCAGCCCAGTTTCGTTGAACGCATGAATATGTGCGCGATGGAATCGCCGTCGTGGCGCATGATAACGAGACGCAACATTTGGCACTTCCACGATCAATAACCCGCCCGGCGTCAGCCACTGCCAGATACGCGACAACGCGGCGCGTGGATCAGGGAGATGCTCCAACACATGGTGGATCGTGACCACGTCGATTGATTCTTCGGGAACGGCGGCGTCCTGCATGGCCGCGTTGACGACATCGACCCCCAGCATTGCGCGGGCTTGTTCGGCATAGCCTTGATGCGGCTCAATGCCGCGCGCGGCAAATCCGGCCTTGCCTGCGAGATAGATGAATTCGCCGCCGCCGGCGCCAACATCGAGCAGACGCGCCGACGTGGAGGCCAGGGTCCGAAGCTGAGCAAGCCGCTCCAGCGCCCTGATCCCGGCGCGCAAGACGTGCCGCGCCTTCGGCCGAACGACGCCCTTGTATTCCGCGCGATAGGCCTGGTGATAATAGGTGCGAAGATCGGCGACCGATGGAATCGGCGAATTAAACACGTGCCCGCACATGATGCAGAGAACCGTATCGAGCGGGCGCCCGTCACGGCCGCGACGGGACACACGTTCGTGGTCCACGCCGGCACACAGTGGGCAGCGTTGGCTCAGGCCCTTTTCGCGTCCTTCGGCCATCGCCGATGCATCCATAACCATTGGCCAGGGGTCGCACGCACCCATTCTTCGATCTTGGCGTTGAGCCTGGTCAGCGCGCCGCGCATGTCGTCGTCGTTGCGGTAGTCGCCGGCCACAAACCAGGCCGGTTCGAAGCTGATGCGAAATTGACTGCGGCCAAGCCGCTCGCAGCGGGCCGGTACCAACTCGCAATTATGCCGCATCGCGAAGCGCGCGATCGCGCGCCCGGTCATGGCCCTGACGCCGAACAGCGGAACTTCCATCCCGGTGTTCATTTTCTGATCGACGACCATGAAGACGATCCCGCCGCCTTGAATGTGATCGACGATGGCGCGTGCGCCTTCGGCGCCCTTGGGCGCGAGCGCGGCCGTGTAGAGACTTCGGATTTCGGCGATCTTGCGGTCCATCAATGGATTGTTGAGCGCGCGATAGACCAGCATCGCCGGGCGCCCGGCGTGGGCCATGACCATCGGGATCAATTCCCAATTGCCGATATGCGCAGTGAATACGATGACGCCGCGCTTGCTTGAGGCGATCGCTTTCTGGAGGTGTTCGCGTCCCTGGACCTCGATCAACGAATCCCACGCGATGCGCCACAGCCACGGCAATTTGCAATACTCGACCATGACGCGCCCGAAATTATCGAAAGCGCTACCGGCGACGCGTCGCCGCTCGAACATGCCGAGTTCGGGCATGGCGAGTTCGAGATTCTTCTTGGCGATCCGCGACGATCCGGTCCACGGCGCGATCAACCGCGCCAGACATCCGCCGAAGTCGGACGCGGTGGCGAAGCTGAGGTGGGACAATAGCGACATCAGCGGAAGCGCAATCGCCGCTTCAACGTAGTGTCGCCATTTGATTTTCGGTGACTCGCTATCGGCAGAGACGGGTGGCTTGTCCTTCGCCGGTTGAGAGTCCGCCTTGGTCTTCGACTTTCCCGCATCTTTTGCCGATCCGGGCGCGGGCCCGTTGGCTGCCGGTCGTGTTGTCGGAGTCTCTGCGTTGGCCATGCCGCGCTCGTAAGCTACAGTCCGTGCCCTGGCAAGTCGCAATCAAACAGGTCGTGACGTCGTGCGCGTGCTGCAATTGATGGCCGGAGCCCGCCACGGCGGCGCCGAGACCTTTTTCGACGATCTGATTGCGGCCTTGGCTCGGCGCGGGGTTGCCCAAATGGCAATGACGCGTCCATATCCGGATCGCGTTGCGCGGCTCGCGGATTCGGGCTGCCGGGTCGCAACCGCCCGATTTGGATCTCCCATCGATCTCATCTCCCGCTTCAAGGTGTCGCGCGCGGCGAAGCAGTTCGCGCCCGACGTTGTGCTGGTTTGGATGAACCGCGCGGCCTCATTCGCCCCGACGGGACGTCATGTGGTGGTTGGCCGTCTTGGCGGCTACTACGATCTCAAATATTACCGGCGCTGCGACGCCCTGATCTGCAATACCGCCGATATTCGGGCCTATGCGCTGGCGGGCGGGTGGCCGGCCGAGCGTGTCCATTACATCCCAAACTTTTCGCCCGCGCCTCCTGGGGCCGCGGTCGATCGTGCCGCGCTGTCAACGGCCGCCAGTGGTCCTGTGATTCTTGTATTGGCCCGCCTGACACGGTCGAAAGGTGTCGATGTCGCGATCAACGCCCTCGCCAGGGTGCCGGGCGCCACGCTTTGGATTGCCGGCGAGGGAGTCGAACGCGAGTCGTTGGCCCGCGTCGCGCTGGCTGCCGGGGTCACGGATCGGGTTCGCTTCCTCGGCTGGCGTGATGACCGGTCGGCTTTATTGCGTGCGGCGGATGTCTGTGTCGTGGCTTCGCGCGACGAGCCTTTCGGCAACGTTGTGGTCAATGCCTGGGCTCATGGCGTGCCCCTGGTCGCGACCAAGACCAAAGGTCCCGCCGCCCTGGTTCGCGACGATGTCAACGGCCTCCTGGTGGCGGTCGACGACCCGGCCGAGATGGCGCAAGGCATTGCCCGGCTGCTGGCCGACCGACCGCTGGCACGGCGCCTCGCCGAGGCTGGTTTAGCGCGCGCGCGCGACGAATTTTCCGAGGACCGCGTAGTTACGCAATATATGTCGGTCTTGGAGGCCGTGCGTCGAGGGCGATCCCCTGATTTACCGACCTCGGGTGGCGGGGCATAGTGACGCCATGAACGCTGCCGCTCCATCTTCGCCCGCTTTTAAGGATCAACTTGGCTTGATTGCCGAGATGACCCGCGAGTTCACTGCTTCACGGACGCTGGACGCGGTATCGCAACAGGCTTTGGAGCGAATCACCACCTTCGTTGGCGCCGAAGCGTCGTCGATGTTTCTGCTCGATTCGGACACCGGCGAGTTGTTCTGCAACGCGAGCTACGGCCCGGTGAACATCACCGGCCTGAGGCTGCCTCCCGGCACCGGCATCGTCGGACGGGCGGTGCAGCGGGCCGAAGGTCAAATGGTCCGCGACGTGAGGGCCGACAAGGACTTCGGTGCGCTGGTCGACGCCAAAACCGGGTTCACGACGCGATCGATTTTGGTCGCGCCGATGACGCTCGGCACGGAGGCGCTGGGCGCGATCGAGATTATCAACAAGAACAGCGGCGACGGCTTGTTCCAACGCGACGACTTGGTGCTGCTCGAGACGTTAACCCGCGCCGCGGGTCTGGCGGTTCACAATATCCGGCTGGCCGAGCGAATCGTCGAGCGGGAGCGCGAGAGCCACGAGCTGGAGCTTGCCGCCGAGATACAGCGCGACCTTTTGCCGCCAACGTCGACCGACCGGGCTTTCCCGGTGCATGGCATTAATATCCCGGCGCGCTCCGTGTCGGGCGATTTTTACGACATTGTCCCGATCGCCGACGGGCGGATTTGGTTCAGCATCGGCGATGTGTCTGGCAAGGGTATGAATGCGGCCTTGCTGATGGCGAAGACCTCGAGCCTGTTTCGTTGTCTTGCGAAAAGCGCCGAGGACCCCGGTCAGCTGCTGATGGTGATCAACAA
>VGEM01000276.1 GCA_016869315.1 Alphaproteobacteria bacterium
GAGTTGTGGATGCCCAGCGGTAATTAGCGAAATCTGCGCGCTGGTTGATTCATTAGGCTGACTGCACCGTTCACGGCTTGCGCCGCATCGGGACCACGTCGGCGCCCTTCGCCACCGAGCCGCAGAACTTCGCCCAGGCTCCATCAGGCGCCGACGTTTCTCAAACAAATCACCTCGGCGGTTGCCCTGCTACGTCCGTTTCGCCCGCCGAGCGCTCAAGCGCTCAACACGCCCACTCCTCCCCGCCATCGCCGCCGAGACATGCCCCTCGATGCGTTCGGACAATTCCTTCAGTGGGTCGGTTTGCTTGCTGACATAACGGCTGGTCATGGCCAGCGTCGCATGGCCGAGTTTGTCACGCACAAGGAAAGCATTTGCACCCATGGCGCCGGCCACAGTGCCAACGCCATGTCGCAGATCGTGCAGGCGCAAATCCTTGATGCCGGTACGCTTGCGGATTACCTGCCACGCTTTCTCGACAATCCATTTGGAAACGGGCTCGGTCGGTGATTCATCGCCAAACACATAAGCGCCATCCTCATCCTTCGGTCGCTCGATGCTGGCAAGGATGGCGAGCGTCGCAGCGCCTACGACGCGGGTTTTGCTTTCTGTTTTGCCGGACTTCACGCGGTCCAGCGTGATGACACCTGCCTTGGCATTCACGTTGACCCATTTGAGATTGCAGACTTCGGACAGGCGAAAGCCGGTCAGCGCCAGTAGGCGGATAACGTTTGCGGCGGTCTCTGAAATGGCCTTGTCGGCTTCGGCCGACTTGAGCGCGCTTCCGATGCTTTGATATTCATCCGCGCTTGGGTGCCGGTCGCGCTGCACTTCCGGGAAGCGTTCGACGCCACGGCAGGGATTGGAATTGGACCGGCGCAACCGCCAACCTTCGGCAAGGTTCATTGCTTTGGAGAGCACCGCCAACGCCTGATTGGCTTGTCGTGGCGTGTCGGCGTGTTTGGAGAACCAGCGTTCAACGTCCGCACGCTCAACCGCCTGCACTTCGGCATTGCCGATACCGGGCTTGATGACCTTTTCAATCAGCCGGCTGTATTCCTTGGCCGTGTTCTCGCTCCGCCCCTTTGCCTTGACGTGGTCCTTAAGGAACCGCGCCAGAAGTCCCGCCACTGTGCCGGCCTCTCGCGCCGTAGCGCGCTCGCGCGCAGGGTCCTGCTTGTCAGCGATGCTGCCAATGGCCTTCTTGGCGAGCGTGCGCGCATTCTTGACCGTCACACCCGGCCAATCGCCAAGTGTTAGCTTGCGCTGCGCCCCTGCGGCGTTCCTGTACTTGATGATCCAAGTCCGGGACACCTTGCCGCCAAAATTACGGACTCGCACGCCCAGCCCTCGGATTTTAGAGTCCCAATGGGTTTCCTCTGCACTGTCGAGGACACTTGTGCGCGACAGATAGCCTTCGGTCAGGTTGGTTGGTGTCGCCATGGCAGGAAATCCGTTTTCCTCTACGGGTACCATACGGGTACCACAGGCGGTCTTGGACATCCAGAAACAGTGCTGGACGGAAAACGTCTATATTCAAGGTTTATAAGGGGTATGAGAAAACAATCCGGGACGGCAGGGGACGCAGAAAACAGACTTAAAATCCGTTGGCTGGTAACGGCCGTGCCGGTTCAAGTCCGGCCGGGGGCACCAGCCTTCGCTCGCGATAGCGTGCAGGGTCTGCCTCGCCGAAGCCCAAAGGGCGGAGGCGGGCTTGCTGCCGCGAGCTCCAGCAGGCTAACTTCAACCGCTTTTGTGCTTTGAGCCATACAAACAAGGCTCCACGCGCACTTGTTATCGCGTCAGATGTCCTTGTAAACTCTTTTCCCTTACCAGCCCGGCTTAGCCGCGCCCACTAATTGAATTCTCGCCATGAAACGCCTGTTGGCCGCCGGCCTGCTCAGCACCGCCATAGCCGCCCCCGCGGCCTTCGCCCAGCAGTTCGCCAACATGATCGTCTACGGCGATTCGCTGTCAGACAGCGGGCGACTATTCGCCATCACCGGCGGCACACAGCCGACGAGCCCGCCGTACCTCCAGGGCCGGTTTTCGAACGGACTGGTGTGGGTCGAACGGCTCGCGCCAGCGCTTGGGTTTACTCACAATCCCGCCACCAATTTCGCTGTCGGTGGCGCGGAGAGCGGCACTGGCGGTCCGGTCGGCGTAGCGACACAGGTCAACACCTTGTCCGCCGCGGTCGCGGTGAGTCCTACAACATTGGTCATCGTCTGGGCAGGCGCCAACGACGTCCTCAACCGCGCGGCCACGACACCGCCTACCACGCTGGTTCCGCAGATCGCCAGTAATATCGCGACCGCTGTCGGCACGGTGGCCGGCCGCGGCGGACGCACGTTCCTGGTCAGCAACCTGCCCGATCTCGGTATTAGCCCGGGCGGTCGCGCCGGTGGAGCCGCGTCATCCGCATCGCTGAGCGCGCTGACGGCGGCCATCAATAGCAATATCGTCAACGGGCTGATCGCCGTCGAAGGCACTACCCGTACGCGGGTGGTCGTGATGGACACCTTTGGCTTGTTCAACGACGTGCTGGCCAATCCCGCCGCCTACGGAATCTCCAACACGACGGCGCCCTGCATCACGACCGCCGGGGCGACTGGCGCCTGCGCCACGGCACAAGCTGCGGCTGCGTCGCTGTTTTTCGATCCCATTCACCCGACCGCGACCGCACATGCGGTGCTGGCCAACTTCGCGCTGGCGACCCTCGATCAAGACGCCAACGGCGCGCGCGTCGCTGCGGTCAGCTCGTTCGTTGGACCCCAGATCATGGACACGCTGCGCCAGGGCACCAATGACCGCCTCAATATTCTGCGCCTGACGAACGGTCGCGGGACCTCAATCTCACCGCATGGTCTTTATGGTGCGGTCAAGTATGCCAAGGGCGACCGCGACGATTCCCCGGGGGTCGCCGGTTTCGATTACGACATGCTGGCGTATACCGTGGGATATGACCGCACCATCGACAACGCCGTCACGATGGGCGCGGCGGCGACATACGTGGAAGGCGATGTCGATCTCGATGCCGCCCGCGGCACGCAGGATTTCGACGCCATCGCCGTTTCAGCCTATGCCGGCTATCGCGCAACGTCGTTCTGGTCGGATTTGTCGCTGGCGGCCAGTTGGGAAAATTACGACATCACGCGCGCGACCAACTTTGCCCAGCGCCCGACGGCGCTTGGCGAGACTGACGGCAAGAGCTTCTATGTCGCGCTCGATACCGGCATCGACCTGATGACGGACGACGCGATGACAATCGGTCCGATGGCCGGCGTGCGATATGTGAATGCCGACCTCGACGGCTATGCGGAGTCGGGCGCGGCGATGTTCAATTCGTCGGTCGGCAGCCAGGTCAATGACGGTGTCATCGGCTCGATCGGCGTTCAAGCGTCGGGGCAATTCGGTTCTGAAGACAACGCCATCGTCCCTCACCTGCGTCTCAGCTACGAGGCCGAACTCGACAAACTCAAGCACGGCGTCGACGTCATCAATTCCGTCGGCCAGATTCGCACGTTGTCGGGCGGCGCGGGCAACGATGGCTATGTGCTGGTCGGCGCGGGACTGAACATCAGGGCCGGTGCCAGTTTCGCGGTGTCGCTCGATTACGAGGGCACCGTCAGCCGCAGCGACGGCAAGGACCATTCGCTGGTCGGCCGGCTCGTCTACGCATTCTGACGGGGTGCAGGAGGTGAGCAGGGTATTCGCGGCCGGTGTGATCGCTCTGCTGTGCCTCCCGGCATGGGCCGCCAGTGAAGGCCGCGAAATCGATGCCTGCAGTTACCTGACCGCTGCCGAGGTTGCGGCCGCCATCGGCGTTCAGGTGGAGGACGGCGTCAGGAATGACTCCGGGATCACACGCGATAGCGCCTATTCGTCGACCTGTCTGTGGCGCGTTTCAACCGACCGCGACAAGGCCGACCCCAACAAGCCGCTGGGGGGCGCCAGCTTTGCCATTCTCAATATGATGTCGTGGCCAGTCGGCACCGGCGGAAGGAAGTATCTTGAGGATTTCCGCGAGGCCGGCCGCAACCGCGAGATCGCGATGATGCCGGTCGCGGTCAACATCGGTGATGAGGCATTGTGGTGGGGCTCGGGCATCGCGGTCCGCAAGGGCGATCTCACCATCGGCATGTCGGTCCATTACGTGCCCGAACGCCGCCGCGAGCGGGCCCTGGCCGAGGGGCTCGCCAAGACCATCGCCGACCGTCTGCCATAAATAATTGCAGCCGGCTGAAAGCCTTCTCTGCCGCTGCTAGGCAGGCCCGATCCATGAGCGTAACATTGCGCCGTTTGGCCCCATCTGGGCCCACCTGGGGAGTACGCCATGGCCAATCGCGACGACAAGCGGCCGACGCACACGGTGCCGTTCGTCAAGCACAAGACAGAGGATGTCACCTATTTCGGCAATCCGGTGATCGACAACATGATGACGGCGCTGGTCGCCGTCACCGCGGAAGTGTGGTCGACCCGCCGTCGCATGAAGGTGCTCGAAGCTCTGTTGGAGACGAAGGGCGTGACCACGGAGATGGTCGAGAACTTCATGCCGTCGGAAAAGCAAACCAAGGAGTGGGCCGAGGATCGTGACGCATTCATCCAGCGAACGATGAGCGTTCTCGCCCGAGAGGCGTCAATGCCGATGTCGGCCGAATGGACCGAGCAAGAATTTCCAGATTACAGCGGGAAGTCACCATGATCGATCGTCGCAGACTCATCGCCACCACCTCGATTGCACTGGCCTCGGCGTTGCCGACGCTCAAGGCCGAAGCCAAGAAGCTGGAGGCCGACTTCGAGCCGCGCGGCACGTCCGGCATCTTCGAACGGTTGCCGCGGCTCGACGCGGAAAGCGAGCTCGATTTTTACACCGGTTACCGCACCTGGGTCCGGAACGACGTGTTCCAGCAGGCCGCGCGCCGCGCTGACAAGATCTTTCGCGCCAAAGGCCTCGATCCGAACAAGAACGATCTGCCGGTGCGCGAGGTGGTGAAACTGCTCGAGAGCGATCCGATCCTCGCCTACAACGTCCACGCCCGTGAGACGACCCAGCAGATCATGTGGAAGACGATCCAGGACGAGTACCATCGTTTTGGCGATCGTTACGTGGAAGAACTCGAGAAAGCGGAGAAGCAGGGCCCCGGCACGCTCAAGCTCAACCCGCAGATGGACGTACCGCGCTTCGCGACTTACGAAATCCATCTGCAGCCCGGCGGCTATGTCGGCGATCCGTTCGCCGGCTACATCTACTATCACGGGCTCAACGTCGAGTTTGCCTTCGGCAACTATCACGACGAGCTTCAAGGCGGACGCGCCGCGACGGTACCGACGCCGAAGGACGGCAAGGTCAAGCGCGTGCTCGATCAGGGCTGCAGCTCGGGTCAGCTCGTGCTCGAACTCAAGAAG
>VGEM01000277.1 GCA_016869315.1 Alphaproteobacteria bacterium
GATATCAAGTCGCGGTAATGGCCATGTCGGCATCGGGCATCTCGGCATCCAGGCGGACACGCGATGCGAGATGACGACCCTTGCGGCGCGTGCCCGGTCGGTTTCCGAGGCCACAGTCGAGCAGAAAGGAACAAGCTGCTGCTATGCCAAGTCGGACAAGGCTTGGGTCACCGACCCAACCGGTATTCGCTGGGAACAGTTCTATACGTTCGCTGAGTCAGACACCCTCGCCGATCGTCCGGCAAACACCAACGCTCCGGCGGAGGCACGCTGCTGCGCTTGAACAGGCGCTAACTCGTCAGCGCTGGGAAACTCGAGCGCAGTCCTTCGACGATATTGCTGACGGCAAGCGCCGACAGGATGATCCCGAACACGCGGGTGATGACGTTGACGCCGGTGACGCCGAGCACCTTCATGATCCGTTCGGACGTCAGAAAGCCAAGGAGCACCATCGCCAGCACTAGGATCATGACCCCCGCCGTGACGCCTTGAGCCGCGATGTCTCCTGAATGCTGGCTCTGCAGCAAGATCACCGACGTGATCGCGCCGGGGCCGGCGATCAGGGGAATCGCCAGAGGAAACACGGTGACGTCGGGCCGGTGGGCGGCTTCTTCGTCTTCTTTCTGCGTCGTCGAGCGAAGGCCAGAGCTCTTCACGACCACCATGTCGATGGCGAGGAGCAGCAGCAAAATTCCACCGGCAATGCGAAATGCCGGGAGCGAGATGCCAAGATACCGAAGGATCGGCTCGCCCAGGGCGGTGAAGACCAGCAGTATTCCGGTAGCGATGAGGACGGCCCGAACGGCGACCCGCCGCCGCTGCGCCGGGTCCATGCCGGGGGTCAGCGCCACAAACAGCGGCACGACACCGACCGGATCGATGATGACAAAAAAACTGGCGAAGGCGGTGAGAAAGACGTCGAGCATACCGCCAGTTTAAACCGATCTCGGCTGTCTGTGCTCAGTCTTTCTTCTTGCCGGCCGGCTTCTCGGACTTGACCAGGGACTTCAACCGGCAGATTTGGCCATCGACCACGACGGCGCTAAATCGATCGAAAGTGTCGCTGGGCTCGACCACAAAGCCGATCGAATGCGCGAAGTTAAGGCCGTGGCACGGCGCAAACAGTTCTGCACGGTACCATTGCCGATTGCGGCCCTCGACATAGAGCGCGCGATTGCCATCCTCGCGCCAATCCCGAATGCCGTCCATGCCGGCGAAGGGAATTTCAGCCTGATCCGGCTTGGCGGGCGGCTCTTCTGCAAAGGCCATCGTGGCGGCCAGCAGCGTCGCAGCAATTGTCTTCATGACGACCTCCATATCATCTGGGGTCGATCATGATGCGCCAAATGCGGCGAAAGCGTGGATGATCCGCGACAAGAGTGTGGCCGCCGCTCAATCGTCGATCAAATCTCGCCGCCGACCTCAATCAGAAACCGCCCCGTCGTGGTACGCGACTCGAACTTCTTGTGGGCCTCGGCGATGGCATCCAGTTCCATCGGCCCGCTGATCGGAAACTGCCAGCGACCCGAGCTGATATTGTCGAATAGCGTCTTGCGCTCGGTGCCTTTTGTCTTGGCGAGCCCGTCATTGATGACGAAGCCCCGTACGCCCTGGCTGCCGGCGATCAGCTTCGACACATTCACGGCCGGCGCCTGGCCGGCCATGGCGCCAATGGCGATCACCTGGCCGAGGGGCGCGAGGCAGTCGAATTCCTTGAGTGCGTCGGGACCCAGGTTACCGTCCATGATAAAATCGACGCCACGTCCCTGGGTCAATGTCTTGACCGTTTTGGGCCACTCCTTGTCGGCGATGTAATCGATCAGATGATCCGCGCCGAGGCGCTTGGCCCACGCCACTTTTTCGGTGCCGCCAACCAGGCCGATCACCATGCAGCCGGCATCCTTGGCGATCTGCACCAGCATGGCCCCGACCGGTCCCGCGGCCGAGTGCACGACAACCGAATCGCCGGCGCGAACGCGGGCCAATGTGTGCAGCATGTGCCAGGCCGTCAACGTCGAGCCGGCCCAGAACCCGCCCAGTTGCCACGACAGCGTGGGCGCCATTTCAATAACATCAGCGGCATTGGCGATCGCATAATCCGCGTAGCCACCGTATTTGCCCGAGACGGTCACGCGCCTGCCAACCAAGCTCGCGTCGACCCCCTCGCCTGCTTTGGTGACGCGGCCGCAGTAGTTGTAGCCAAGCGTGAACGGCATCGCCGGCACGCCCCACTTCATCGCACCGGAGCGGGCGTGGATATCGAGCGGGTGCACGGCCGCGTACGCGACGCGAATCTGCACCTGCCCCGGGCCAGGTTCTGGGGTTGGAACATCAGTGACTGCGAGACTCTCCGCGGGCCCGTTCGCGGCCAAGACAACGGCGCGCATCGGGTCAGACCTCGCCGCCGATGGTGAAGATTGTGCGGCCCATGGTGCGGCGATTTTCGAAATCGTCATGGGCCTGGGCAATGTCGCTCAACGGGCGCGCCGGGTTCAAGGGGAAGCGCCATTGACCCGAGATCAGTTTGTCGTGAATCTCCTTGAACTCGGCGCCCTTGGTCTTTGCCATGGCGTGATACATGACGAAGCCGCGCACGCCTTGGCTGCCGCCGATCAGCATCGAAATGTTCACGTCGGGCGCGGGGCCGGCCATGGCGCCGATGTAGATGATCTGACCCAAGGGGGCGAGGCAGGCGAAATTCTTAGGCGCCGCCGGGCCGGCATTGCCGTCGATGATGATGTCGGCGCCGCGGCCATTGGTGAGGTCTTTCACTTTTTTTGGCCACTCGGCGTCGTCTTTCTCATTGATGACGTGATCGCAGCCATACCCCTTGGCATAGGCCGCCTTGGATTCCGATCCGACCAGGCCGATCACCGTCCCGCCGGCAACCTTGGCGATCTGCGCGGTCATCACGCCAACCGCGCCGGCGGCAGAGTGAATCAGGATGACGTCGCCCTTATTCATACGCGCCATGGTGTGCAGCATGTGCCAAGCGGTCAGTGTCGAGGTGTAATAGACCGTCCCGAGCTGCCAATTGATGCCGTCGGGGATCTGCACCAGGCTCTTGGCCGGTGCGACGGAGTATTCGCCCGTGCCGCCCCATGTGCCCGCGCTGGCGACCCGTTTGCCCATCAATCCGGCGTCGACGCCGGGCCCGAGCTTCTCGATGCGCCCCGAATACTCGTAGCCGGACGTGAACGGCATGGGCGGCACGCCCCATTTGATCCGGCCGGCGCGGCTGTGGGTGTCGAGGGGGTTGAGCGCGCAATAGGCGACCTTGATCCGCACCTGGCCTTCGCCGGGCTCAGGCATCGGAGTTTCTGACACCTTCAACGTCTCGGGTCCGCCGTTCTCACGAATTACCACTGCACGCATTGTCATCTCCCAAAGCTGATTCCTTGCCCGCGACAACTCGCGAGTTGCGTTAATTTACTCGGACGATATGAATACGGCATGTCCGAGCCTGTGCCAAACACCCCAGATGCGGCGCCGCAGGAATGGCGCAAGAAAGTCGCGGGTTCGCTGATCAACCCCGAAACGCTTCTGGCCACCGACTACTTCAACCATTTCAACGAAGTGGTGATGCTGCTCGAAATGGTGCCAGATATGCCGGACATGCTGGCTGAGTGTCAGGCATGGAAACTCAAGACATATCCCGAACACTTCATCGCCTCGGGGCTCGACTATGGCCAGCTCGCGGCTGACGCCTATCTGCACGTGCCGACGGCAACCAAAGCGCCCTTTGGGTAGACCGTGTCGCAACTCGCCCATACCATCGGCGTCACGCTGAAGCGGCTTGAAGATGCGTTTATGCTCGGCAATTCGGACCAGGCACGGACCGTGACCAAGGCCGGCACCTTGACCATGCAGGCCCTGATCGAACGAGCCGGCGGCATCATCAACGGCGCCAAGGAAAGCCTCGATCAGGCCGAGATTGACATGATGCTTTAGGCTGGCGATGCCGCGCCCGCGCCACCCGCTGGCGGCGCCCAAGCCGACATCGACAAGCTCTTCAGCTAAATGAGGGCCGAACTCTATTTTTATATCTATTTAGCTATATTTCTCATAGTTTTAACGCGCCTGGATTCATCACTCTGGCGGGATCGAGCAGCGATTTTATTTTTTGCAGCAGCGCCCAGGTTTCGGGCTTGAGGGCGCGATCGTAGAGATAGAATTTGCCGAGTTGCAGCGAGACCGCGCCGTTGTCGACAAAGAGCTTCGCCAGCTCTTCACGCATTTCGAGAACCGCAGCTCGCGCCTCGGGGGCGGCCGGATGTTCGGGCAAGCGCGCGAGATGCTCAGGGCGCATCGTGCGCGCATACATGCCAAGCCGCGCATCGGGCCAGAAGAATACAGGCTCGATCAGGAAACCGTAGGTTCCGACCGTCACGAGCAAGA
Organism: Alphaproteobacteria bacterium; assembly: GCA_016869315.1. Taxonomy (GTDB): domain Bacteria; phylum Pseudomonadota; class Alphaproteobacteria; order Rhodospirillales; family Rhodospirillaceae; genus VGEM01. Next base: position 4,399 of record VGEM01000277.1, read on the forward strand.
AGCCGGTGCGAATACTGTGCTTCGTTTTGATCGCCTCATAGCGCGCGTAGAGCGCCTGCACTTTTGCAACGATGTCGGCAGCCTGGCTGTGCGGCACAATGCAGTGAACGGGAACCCACCGCTCGCCTTTTGGTCCCACGATGGAATCGGGCGGGACGAACGGATCGGCGTGGACGATGCGGGTGATGGACGCCGGGATCGGTTTGCCGCCCAACTCTTTGCAAATCTGGCGCGCGCGCCCGGCCAGTTCCTTGACCCCCGCCTCGGTTTTATCCTCGACCGCGACATGCATGCCAAAGGGCACGTCCTTCAAGTACCCGCGGCCCGCGAGCGCGACCTTGAGGCCGTCGACCACGCCACCCTGTTCAATCACCTTGAATAAGGTTTGGAAGTCTTCCTTTAGGCTTCTCTTCGCCTCGACCGCGCGCGCACTTTGCTGGCCGGCATCGAATCCCATCGCCTCGGTAGCAAGCCCTTCGCGCGACAGCGCCGACAGCGCTTTGGCCATGGCTTGACCGGTCGCGAACGTGAAGGCGATGTGACGACGGTGCTCCGGTCGCCTAATCAGGCGTAACGTCGCCGTCGCCTTGATGGCCATCGAGCCGGCGTCGGCGAGAAAGAGACCCATCAAGTCCGGGCCATAGTGCTTCATGAAAGGCTTGCCGCGCTCAATGGCGTGCCCACCCAGGGGCAACGCCGTGCCGTCGGCCAGCACCACGGTGAGGCCAACCACCTGCTCGACCGCGCTGCCATAGAAGCCGGAGCCGAAGAACACAGAATTCTGCGACAGCGCACCGCCGACGACGGCACGGAGTCCCGACAACGGCCCCCAATAAGGTGTGCGCAAATTCCGACTCTTGAGCGCCTCGTTCAATGTCGCCCACGTGCAGCCGCACTCGACGGTGACATACATGTCGGTTTCGTTGATCTCCAGCACGCGGTCCATCCGCCGCATGTCGATCGCAGCCGACACGGCGCGCGCGTG
>VGEM01000278.1 GCA_016869315.1 Alphaproteobacteria bacterium
CCGGGAACTCCTTGTACTTGGCGCCGGCAATGATGGTCGATGCCCGCTTGGTCTGTGCGTCCAGGACATCAGCCGTGTGCGTCATGACGAGGGTCGGCACTTTGACCGCTTTCAACGCCGGCTCGATGTCGTACGAAAACGCCGCTTGATGGCCGTACCATTCGGTCTCGCCGGCGAGAAAGAACGACATCACCGACCACTGCACGCCGGCCAGCTCGTTGGCCGAGGCCTCGGTCTTTCGCGCAGCGCGCATCTTGAAGCGTGCCGCAAGATGGTCACCGTCGGCTTCCAGCCAGCGATCCCAATGGGGTCGGGCAAGCCGCTGCTTGCGCTCCTCGGCGTTGTAAAGCGGCACCCCGTCGAACACGAGCTTTGATACGCGATCGGGATGACGGTGAACGAACGCCGCGGCGACGGCCGCTCCGGTGTGATGCCCAACGACGTGGGTCTTATCGACCTTGAGCGCATCGAGGACCGGGATCAAATCATCGGCGTATTGCTCGATCGTCGGCACATAGTCGGGCACGTCCGACATGCCGTAACCCGGTCGATCGGGCGCCAAGGCCGACAATCCTTGCGCCGCGAGCAGCGGAATCACATTGGCGTATTCGACCGAGAACCAGGGGGTTTGATGCAAGAGCAGAACGGACGGGCCGGTTCCCATGCGGCGGTAATGAACCTGGCCCATGGGCGTTGCAACGTATCCGCGCTGGCCGCCTTTCATAACGCTCGCGCCGGGCCAGACCTTGGCCGCGCGTCCTTCGGCGCCGAGCGCCACTTGAGGTGCGAGCGCCGCACCAGCCAGAGTTCCAAGGCCCGACCGACGTGTAAGATTCATGTCTTTCTCCCTGCTTTTCCCGCGGCAATTGGATAAAGTGCGCGGTACGAATTTATGCGACCGGGGAGGGGACGACCATGCGGAAATTGCTGGGCGCCGCAGTGGCGGCCGTCTTTGCGTTCGGCGTTCATGCCGCGGACCGGGCGCTGTTGATCAAGGATGTCACCCTGATCGACGGCACGGGCGCTCCGCCGATGGAACGGGTGTCGGTCCTTGTCGTGGGTGATCGCGTTTCGATGATATCTCCGGGCAAAATCGCGGCGCCGAAGGGCGCGGAGGTGATCAACGGCAAAGGCAAGTTCCTGATGCCGGGGATCATCAATTCGCACATTCATCTGCCCGGTGGCCGCGCCGGTCGCGGAAATCGAGACCTCGTCATGAATGTCGAACTCGGCACCAAGGCGATGCATGGCATGCTCTATGCCGGCGTGACCGCATTTTACGACTCCGGCAATCACGACAACTACGCGTTCAAGATGCGCGACGACGAACAAGCGGGGCGTATTCTTGGGCCACGCATCTTCACGACGGGCCGCCTGCTCACGCATCCGAAGGGGTATCAGTGCTGCTCCGGCGGTTTGCAAGTGACCGACTACAACAGCGCATTGCCCGGCCTTGACGCGCTGCTGGCGCGCGAACCCGACATGGTCAAGTTCACGCGCGAGCGGCGCGGGATGAGCGCCGATTCCGAAAATCTCACCTTGATCCCGCTCGATGCGATGACCCGCTTGGTCGAGCGCATCCACAACGCGGGGATTCGCGTCACCGTTCACGTGTCCGACGAAGAGCTGGCGCGCGAGAGCGTCATGGCCGGTGTCGATGCGTTCGCGCATCCCGTTTATCTCGTCGAAGCGACGTCCGATCTCGTCCGCACGGTCGCCGTCAAGCGGATTCCGGTTTCGACCACCATGGGCCGCGTCGACACCGACATGTCCGTTTTCGATCAACCCATCTTTGTTCAGACCATGACCGAAGAAGATCGCGCCGAAAACAAGGTCAATCCGATGTACGCGGGCTCGGCGGCCGGATCGTGGCGCGGCAGCTTGATGACCGCGGTCATCAAGAACGTTCGCAAGCTCTACGACGCCGGCGCGATCCTTGCCATGGGCACCGATCGGTCGATGGGCGCCTATGTCCATCGCGAGATGGAGTTGTTGTCGATGGCCGGAATCCCGAACGTTGACGTCATCAAAATGTCGACGCTCAATGCCGCGATCTACATCGGCAAGGAGAAGAACATCGGTTCGATCGAACGCGGCAAGCTCGCCGATCTCCTGTTGCTCGATGCCGATCCGATTGCCGACATTCATAATACGGTGAAGATCAACTCGGTGTTTAAGGGCGGCATGAAGATTGACCGCGCCAAGCTCAACGTTCCCGCCAATCACAAGTAACCAAAGGGTCTCACATGCAGGAAGAATTTCGCCGCGGCTGGCGCACGCTACTCGCGTGCAGCACGGGTAACGCCTTCGGTCTCAGCGGATTGGCGTTCTACACGTTCGGCGTCTTCGTGGTGCCGCTGGTCGACGCCTTTGGGTGGCAGCGCGGTCAGGTCGCGTCTGCCGCAAGTTTCCTGCTGATCGGTACGGCCATCACGGCGCCGATCGTCGGCACGCTGATCGATCGCTTTGGCGCGCGGAAGGTTGGGCTGATCTCGATGTTCATCCTCAGTCTCGGTTATCTCAGCCTGACGCAACTTGGCAGCAAAATCGCGTTTTTCTACGCGGCATGGCTACTGATGTCGTTGTCGGGTGGCGGGACTACCCCCGTGGTCTGGACGCGGGCCGTTAATCTGTGGTTCGACAAGGGCCGCGGACTGGCGCTCGGTTTATGTCTTGCGGGGTCGGGCGTTGCCGCCATCATCAGTCCGCCGATGGTCACCGCGGCAATACAGAATTTCGGATGGCAGGGCGGCTACGTCGCCGTCGCCGCGATCATGATCGTGATTTCTCTGCCGATCATCGCCGCATTTTTCGACGACCAAGGGCCGCGGCACGCGGCAGCCAGCTCTGCCGTCGTCGACAGACCGGGGATCGAATTCCGTGACAGTTTCCGTCACGTAGAGTACTGGAAAATCGCGATCGGATTTTTCTTCGTTGCCGGCATCATCGCCGGTCTGATCATCAATCTGGTCCCGCTGCTGATCGATCGCGGCATGACGCGGATGGGGGCCGCCGAGATCGCCGGCATCATGGGCTTTGCTGTTCTGATCGGCCGCATCGGCATCGGCTTCCTTCTCGACAAGTTCAATGCGCCGATGGTGGCGCGTGTGCTGCTGACGATTACGGCAGGCGGATGCCTGTTGCTGGCGATCCCCAATGCGCCGGTGTGGGTGGCCGCGATCGCCGTCATCTCGCTCGGATTTGCGGCGGCGGCCGAGATCGACATGGTCGCTTACTTCACCAGCCGCTACTTCGGCATGAAAGCCTACGGCAAGATTTATGGCAGTCAGCTCACGATTTTCTACGCCGGGGCCGCGGCCGGGCCTGCCGTAGTCGGGCTGATGTACGACGCCTTCGGCAGCTACCTGCAGTCACTGTATGCCGCCGGCGTGATCCTGGTGTTCGGCGCAATCGTGGTCGGAAGTCTGGGCAAGCCGCCGGAGTTTGAAAGCAGGTCTGCGCACTAAGGCGTTGCCCATCACCGGTCTCCCGCCCGCGGCGCACAAGATTTTCAGTTAGAAAAGCGTGCGCCGCGCCGGCGGCTTGGCATAAGTCTTCATGTCGTCGGCCACCACCGGCCGGTACGGCGCGTCATAGTCGACCTCGATGATATCGGGCGGGATGATGTTCGACAGCGGACCGCCATCGGAGCGGATGAACATCATGAAGCCGGTGAGCGATCCGTAAGGCCCATGCATGACGTTCTCGCGCCACCAGGCGTATGAACCCGGGCACATCACGCCGACGTCGTTGATGGCGTACTCGCCGGCGAGCACGAACATTTCCTGCACGATCGGATGGGTCCATCGCTTTGACATGTAACGAAACGGCAGCGCGGAATAGAGAATGCTGATTTCCTTTGTGTATGGATCCTGGCGCAGAGGTCGCACGCCCGTGCCCTTGATGTAACGGGTGTAGGGATTCTCGGTCCAGGTCTCGAGCCCTTCGCGGGCGATATCCTGACGCGGCACCAGCAGTTTCTCGTCATAGAACCCAGTCGGCGGAGCGCCGTACTCGTCTTTTGGCGCTGCCGACAACATGGTGAGAACGACGGCGCCCCTGGGCGAGCGTACGCGTTCGCGGACCCAGCCCTTGGGCAGGTTGGCATAACAATGATGCCCAAAGGTCTCGCCGTTGATCTCGATGGCGCCGTCGAGAATCAAGATCTCTTCGTGACAGTTCAGATAACGCGGGCCCACGAAGTCCCATCCGGCCGGATATTTCACGATCGTCGAACAAGCGCCCGTGTCCGAATCGATACTGAGAATCTTGACGTCAAGTTCGGGAAACGCGCTGTTGGCGAACCCCGCGCGCCATGGAACGTCCTGTGCCTGAATGAACATGCAATGCGGTCGCGCCAAGTCAAATCTCCCGGTTGAGAAGGATCACCGGAACGGCATCGCCAGCCTTCGCTTCGGGAGCATGCGGCGGGCGCACGATCAGGCCATCCGCTTCGGCCAATGCCCGGATCATGGCGCTGTCTTGCTTGGGAAACGCGGTCGCGGTCAGCGCGCCGTCGTGGCTTCGCGTCAACGATGCACGGAGATAATCCTCGCGCTTGTCGTTGGCCTTGAGGCCGCTTCCGAGCCTGGCCGTCTGCGTCAGCGGTCCGGCACCGGAGAGGCCCGACAGACGGTCGAGGGCCGGCCCAAGAAAGAGAACCGCGCCGACCATCGCCGACACCGGATTGCCGGGAAGCCCAAGAAACGGAGTCGCGCCAAGATGCCCGAACATCAGTGGCTTGCCCGGGCGCATGGCGATTTTGTGAAACGTGACCGCTAACCCGATGTCTCCAAGTACGCGCGAGACAAGATCATGATCGCCGACCGAAACGCCGCCAGAGGTCACGAGCAGGTCGACACCGGTCGCGGCACGCGCCAATGCGGCGAGGGAGGCGGCATCGTCGCGGGCAATGCCGAGATGAATTGGCTCGCCGCCATGAGCGGTGATGAACGCGGCAAGACCGGGACCATTGGCGGACGCCAATTGCCCGGGGCCAACCGGATCGCCTGGCATGACGACTTCGTCACCGGTCGACAAAATCGCAACCCGCGGCCGGCGATGGGCGGAAAGCCACGGCACGTTCGCGGCCGCGATCAGGCCGACGTCACGGAAGGACAGTCTTTTCGGCGCTCGCAAGACGATGTCGCCGATCCGGAAGTCTTGGCCTGCCGGGCGGATGTGCCGACTTTTCTGCGCGGCGTCGTTGATCGTAATGGTCGCCCCGTCGACGGCAACGTCTTCTTGAATCACGATACTGTCCGCGCCCGCCGGTACATAAGCGCCCGTAAAAATGCGCGCCGCCTGGCCTTGGCCGACGGCGCCATTCCAGGGATGGCCGGCGGCAGATTCGCCCGTGACGGTGAGTTTTGCTCCCAAGGCG
>VGEM01000279.1 GCA_016869315.1 Alphaproteobacteria bacterium
GGGCGACGCCGGCCGAAGCTTACGGCACGAGCAGGCCTATGGATATGATGGGCAAGGCAAGGGCCTTGCCCGCATCTCCACAGGCCCAACAGCAACATCAAAAGGCTTTCAATATGATCAGGAAGTTGGCAGCGTGATCAGCAACCGGAATACACCTTAACTTCGCTGCCAACCTGTCCAAACAACCGGGACCACCTTATCGACACCAATAAAGATATGTTGCAACGTTGTACGAACAAGATTCTTGCTGGCGGCGACATTCTGTAGCCATGGCGATAACTGCAGGAGTCATGTAGCCACCCCCATTCTCATTGTCATAAATAGAATACTATTTTGAATTAGTTTTGGAAGGCCGTTGGACGTGCATAGACAATTCCGCTCCTGGTACGCCCTCTTCGTTCTCGCGTTCGGGTACATCTTTGCGTTCCTGGACCGCTCCGTCGTTGGGCTGATCGCGCCTGACATCACCGCCGAGTTCGGTCTGTCGGACACCCAGATGGGCCTGCTGCAGGGCCTTGCCTTCGCTCTTCTTTATACACTGGTGGGTCTGCCCCTCGGCTGGGTGGTCGATCGCTTCAATCGCAAATGGATTCTCGCCGCCGGCATGACGATCTGGTCGGGCATGACGGCCCTGTGCGGCACCGCCACCGGTTTCGCGCAGTTGTTCATGTACCGCCTCGGCGTCGGCGTTGGCGAGGCGGCGCTCAATCCGTGTTCGTCCTCGCTGATCGCCGATATGTTCAAGCCCAAGGACCGCCCGCGCGCCTTTGCGCTGTACACGATGGCGACGGCGTTCGCCGGTCTCACCACCGCGCTGATCGTCGGCCTCGTGTTGTCGGCACTCCGCAATACGCCCGTCGTCGACGTGCCGTTGTTCGGTGAAATGAAGAAATGGCAGGTGGTGTTTCTCGCCGTCGGTCTGCCGGGGTTGATCCCAGCCTTCCTGCTCGCCTTCACCGTCCCCGAGCCGCCGCGCACTGGCCAGGCGGCCAAGGTCAAGGGTCGCGCCACCTGGGTCGAGACGCGGGAGTTTCTGTTGCGCAGCAAGGTCGGGCTCGGCTGCACCGTACTGGCCGCGGCCCTGATCCTTCTCGAAATTTATGCCGCCGCCTATTGGCACCCGACCATCATGCTCCGCCGCTTCGGCTGGACGCCGCTCGAGACGGTGATGACCCTCAACCTCTACGGCGCCATGTGCGGCGTGGTCAGCGCCTATACGGCGGCGTCGCTCACCAATTACTTCAAACGCAAGGGCCGGCCCGAGGCAGTGGTGTGGACGATCATGGTCGGCGTCGTCGGCTGTACCGTCTTCGGCGCCATCGGCCCGCTGATGCCGACTGCCGAAACGGCCGCTGTGATGCTGATTTTGAAGAGCTTCTTCGTCAACTACCCGCCGGCGGCGGCCATCACCGCCATCAACGAAGTGACGCCGAACGAGCATCGCGGCCTCACCACGTCGATGTATGTCATACTCACCGGGCTGGTCGCCCAGGGCATCGGTCCGCTGTCCGTCGGCATGATCTCCGACGACGTCTTCAGCGGCCCCGCGGCGATTGGTCAGGCGCTTTCGGTGGTCGTGTTCGCGACGGGAGTTATCGCTGCCGTGCTGCTGCTCTATGCGCACAAGTCCTATCGGGCGGCAGTGGAGGGGATTACGTGGGAGCCGAAGGGGTAGGGCTACGGGCCCTAAAAACGAATGTCATGCCGGGCTTGACCCGGCATCCATCGTGCAATCAACTCCGCCGGCGTTTATTGCTCCATGGACCCCGGCCTTCGCCGGGGTGACGAATTGAGTTTTTGGGGCGACGCGTTCGCCTCTAACATCCGTCCTCATTTCCCATGCCCTCCACCCACACCTTCCACCCCACCATCCTTCGCGAGTACGACATTCGCGGTATCGTCGGCGAGACGTTGTTTGCCGCCGATGCCCGCGCCGTCGGCCGCTGTTTCGGCACTGTCGTTCGGCGCAAGAACCCTGGCAAGTCAAGGCTTACCGTCGCGGTCGGATGGGACGGCCGGTTGAGTTCGCCTGAGCTGGCGGAGGCATTGGTCGAGGGGCTGACGTCGGCGGGCGTCGACGTCATTCGCATCGGCCGCGGGCCGACGCCGATGCTTTATTATGCCGTGTGCGAGCACGATCTCGCCGGCGGCATCATGATCACCGGCTCGCACAATCCGCCGACGCACAACGGCCTCAAGATGATGATCGGCCGCAAGCCCTTTTTCGGCGACGACATCCGGGCCTTCGGGCCACAGGCGGCCAAGGGCGATGTCGAGAGCGGGCAGGGGGCGGCTACCGACCGCGCCGTGTTCGACGCCTACGTCAAGCGCGTGGTCGCGGACTTCAAGGGCACGCGCGCGCTCACGGCGGTGTGGGATCCCGGCAACGGCGCCAACGCTGAAACGGTGAAGGCCGCCGTCGCCAGACTGCCGGGCAAGCACACGGTGATCAACGACACCATCGACGGCACGTTTCCTAATCACCACCCCGACCCGACGGTACCGAAAAACCTCGTCCAACTTCAGGCCGAAGTCGCGCGCCTGAAGGCCGATGTCGGTTTCGCCTTCGACGGCGACGGCGATCGGATCGGCGTGATCGACGGTCAGGGCCGCATCCTGTTGGGCGACCAGATCATGCAAATTCTGGCCGAGAGCGTGCTGAAGACGCATCCCGGCGCCATGCTAATCGCCGATGTGAAAGCCAGTCGTGCGTTCTTCGACGAAGTGGCGCGCATGGGCGGCAAGCCGATGATGTGGAAGACCGGCCACTCGCTGATCAAGAACCGCATGGCCGAGGTCAAGTCGCCGCTCGCCGGCGAGATGTCCGGCCACATCTTTTTTTCCGACACCTGGTACGGCTTCGACGATGCGCTTTACGTGGCTGTGCGCTTCCTCGACATCATGGCGCGCGATCCGGCTTTTGACTTGGGCCAGCGCTTCGATGCCATGCCGAAGATGATCAACACGCCCGAGCTGCGATTTCCGTGCGCCGACGAACGCAAGTTCACGGTGATCGACGAGGTCAAGGCGCGGCTCGCCAAATCAGGTGCCGACGTGGTCGACATCGACGGCGTGCGGGTGAATGTGCCGGGCGGCTGGTGGCTGCTGCGTGCGTCCAACACTCAGGCCGTCCTGGTCGCCCGCGCCGAGGCCGACAGCGACGCCAACCTCGAAAAACTCAAATCTGAATTGGCCGGGCAATTGCGGCAGAGCGGACTCGAACTGCCCGAAGACGCCAGCGCGGGGCATTGAGCCATTGCTTGTCATGCCGCGACTTGTTCGCGGCATCCAGGGGTTTATGGTTTTTCGACAAAACAGATACCTCTGGATTCCGCGCCTTCGCGCGGAATGACGAAGAGAAGTTGATGCCCTTCTACGTTTACATCCTCGCCAGCAAGCGCAATGGAACTCTGTACGTGGGGATGACGAATGATCTCATAAGACGCGTGCATGAGCACAGGACTGGCGCCGCCGACGGGTTCACCAAGAAATACGGCGTCAAGACATTGGTGTATTTCGAAGACGCGGAGACCGCCGCAGTCGCCATCAAGCGCGAAAAACGCCTCAAAGATTGGCCCAGAGCCTGGAAGAAGCGCGCGATCGAGAGAGAGAACCCGCTATGGCGGGATTTGTATGGCGATATCACGACGTGATCCCTGATGGCGGCGCGGCTTGCCCTCGCTGATTTGGCCGCTATGGTGGCCGCCCCTATCGCTTCTGTCATGCCGCGCGCAGGAACGGCATCCAGAGGTATTCTTTTGTGGCCAACTAAAAACCCCTGGACACCGCATATGCGCGCGGTGTGACGGTTCGAGATGCAATATCTATTTTGGCTGGTGGCTTTTGCATTTGCGTGCGTGACTTCTCCGTACGCCCAAGACCTGGGCGTCACGCAATCGGGCAACGTCACCACGTACGACTCCGCCTACTTCAGGCCCTTCAACCCGATCACCGCCGAGGACATGCTCAATCGCATTCCCGGTATTCAGGATCTGTTCGAGGAAGGCGGTATTGGTCCCGGCCGCAGTGCCGACAAGGACGACAAGCGCGGCTTCGGTTCCGAGGGCGATCAGATCCTGTTCAACGGCCGCCGGCTGTCGTCGAAGTCGGTGTCGGTCGCCTCGGCCTTGCAGCGCATCCAGGCGGGGCAGGTGGTGCGGGTCGAGGTCATCCGCGGCGATGCTGCCGGCATGGACGTGCGCTCGGAAGGCGTGCTGATCAATGTCGTGCTGACGGAATCGCTCGCCACCGGCACCGGCACCTGGGAAGCCGACGCCCGGCACTTCTCGCGCGGCACCATTAAGTACGGCGGCAAGCTGACCTATGCCGGCGATATCGGCGCGCTCAGTTATGTCGTCGGCCTCAAGACCGATCCGGGCGTCAACGGCCGCCGCCGCAATGGCCGGATCTTCGCGCCGGCGTCGCCCAACCGCGAGGAATTCCCGACCACGCCACCCATCCAACGGTTGTTCGAAAAGTTTGATGTCGACGAGGCTGAGTACGAAGCCACCGGCTCGCTGACCTACACGTTCTCCGACGCCGATGTCTTGAACGCCAATGGCCGGCTCTATCGCGAGAAGCAAAACGAAGATAACGCGCTCGCGTTCTTCAATTTGCTGCCGGGCGGAGCCGAAGCCCTGCTAACCGAGTCGACGAACTTTCGCGCCTATTCCGAAGACGGTTACGAGCTTGGCGCCGATTATCAGCACGCGTTTCCCAAAGGCGACACGCTCAAGGTGCTCGGCATCTTCAATCACGCCAAAGCCGATGACGTTCGCGACTTTTTTCTGCGCAATGCCACGCGGAATTTCGGCCAAACCCGAACGCAGAGCATTTTCCCCGTCGCTGACGAGAAAATTGCCCGCGCCACCTGGCGCACGTCGCTGAACCCGCAGCATTCCTTCGAATTCGGCGGCGAGGCGGCCTTGAACAAGCTCGCCTCCCGGATCGAGCGGCTCGACTTTACCAACGGCGTTTCGCGGCCAATCGCGCTGTTCAACCCGACCGGCAACGTCAAGGAAACGCGGTTCGAGAGTTTTGCATCGTGGTCATGGCGGCCCTTCAAAGGACTTGCCGTCGATCTTGCCGCCGACACCGAGTCGTCCAAGTTGAAGCAACGCGGCCGTGACGTGACCTCTGATCGCTCGTTGTTCTTCGTCAAGCCGCGCCTCGACGTGCGCCTTGACGTTGCGCCGCGCAATCAGTTGCGTCTCAAGGCCAACCGCACGGTCAGTCAGCTCGATTTCGCCGACTTCCTGCCCGGCTTCAACGACGAACCGACCCGGGTCGAGGTGCTGCGCGCCGGAAACCCGAACCTCGTGCCCGAGAAGCGTTGGACCTACGAGGGAGTCTACGAGTATCGCCTGCCGG
>VGEM01000280.1 GCA_016869315.1 Alphaproteobacteria bacterium
GCCGCGGTCTTATAGACCTTGCAGCAGGCACGATCAACGCTTGTGGCAGCAATTCGCGACCATAAAAGCAAATAGTTTCAATGCCTTCGGTTTGATCTAGCGGGTGCAGTCCAATAGGCGGACGAGGGTTTCCGCCTTACCGAGAACCGCCAGTACTTCGAAAACAGGTGGTGAAACGGTGGTTCCCGATACGGCCGCGCGGATGGGCTGGGCCACCTGGCCGAGCTTGAGGCCCTTGGCCTCGGACCAGGATTTGGCCCAGGCTTCAAGGCTGGGCGCAGTCCAGTCATTGACGGCATCGAGGTTCCTGCTGATGTCGACCAGCAGCGCGCCGCCGCCGCCTTCGATCACGGCCTTGGCCTTGTCGTCGAGCGCGATCGGGCGCGTCTTCGCGTAGAAGCCGGCGCCGTCGGCGAGCTCGATCAACGTCTTCGCGCGGGTCTTGAGACCGGCCATGCCGCGTTCGAGCCGTGCTTTGATCTCGGTATCGAGGGTTCGGCCGACCTTGGCTTCGATCAGCGGCGCGATCAGGCCGACCAGTCGTGCATCGGACGAGGCACGGATGTAGTGGCCGTTGAGGTTCGATAGCTTCGCCGTGTCGAAGCGCGCCGGATTACGGCCGACGTGGCCGATGTCGAACCAGGCAATCGCCTGCTGATCCGAGATGATCTCGTCGTCGCCATGACCCCAGCCGAGCCGGAGCAGATAATTCCGCATCGCCTCCGGCAGCATGCCAAGGTCGCGGTAGGCCTCGACGCCGAGCGCGCCGTGGCGCTTCGATAATTTGGCGCCGTCGGGCCCGTGGATCAGAGGGATGTGCGCGTAGAGCGGTTGCGCAGCGCCAAGCGCCTTGATCAGTTGCAGTTGCCGGAAGGCGTTGTTGAGATGATCGTCGCCGCGAATCACGTGGGTGATCTTCATGTCGATGTCGTCGACCACCACCGAGAGCATGTACGTCGGCGTGCCGTCCGAGCGCAGCAGCACCATGTCGTCGAGCTGCGAATTGGCGACCGTGACGGCGCCCTGCACGAGGTCCTCAATCGTCGTCTCGCCGTCTTGCGGCGCCTTGAAGCGGATCACCGGCTTGACGCCGGCGGGCGCGTCCTTGGGGTCGCGATCGCGCCATAAGCCGTTGTACATCTTGGTCAGCTTTTTTGCCTTGGCCTCTTCGCGCATGGCGGTGAGTTCTTCGGGCGTCGCATAGCAGCGATAGGCCTTGCCTTCGGCCAGCAGTTTCTCGGCGGCGATACGGTGTTTGTCGGCGCGCGCGAACTGGAATACTGGCTCGTCGTCCCACGCGAGACTCAACCATTTGAGCCCGGCGAAGATGGCGTCGATCGCCGGCTGGGTCGAGCGCTCGCGATCGGTATCCTCGATCCGCAGCAGGAACGCGCCGCCGACGTGCTTGGCGTAGAGATAATTGAACAGCGCCGTACGGGCGCCGCCAATGTGCAGGTATCCGGTGGGCGAGGGGGCGAAGCGGGTGATGATCGACATGGCAATTGTTGACGTCGCGTTATATGGTTGGTGTCGTGAAGCGCAGCCGCGCGACACCGAAGATAATCGCCCAGAGCACTCCTCGTCGCCCTGGCGAAAGCCAGGGCCCATCTCTCAACGTACCCGTTGCCGGCATGGGTCCTGGCTTACGCCAGGACGACAATTCTTACGCCGCTGACTCGTGAACCTCATTGATCCAAGGCCTGGAACGAATTTGAGTTTGTGCAGGCCGCAGTGAACGTGTTTCGTATATCATGATCGCCTTTGCGGTCCAGGGTGCCCGTAACCCACGTGTCACGCCCGTTTCTCAAGTTCCTGATCGAAGCCTTCGCCCGCCAGGGTGATCGTGTGCCGTCGTGGCTGACCGTCGCATTTGCCGTGGGCGTCGAACTGTTCTTCGCCTGGCCGTCGGATCCGGGGTGGACCGGGACGGCCATTGCAGCAGTGATCGCCATCCTCCTCGCCGTTGTCGCTCGACGTCGGGGCCACTCGATCTTGCCGACCGTGCTCGCGCTCGCGATTGTCGCGGGATTCGCCGCCGGCCAGATGCGCACCGCCATTGTCGCCGCGCCGGCCCTTGATCGCGAAACCAGGCCCGTCGAGCTCGCCGGCAATGTCGCGGAGGTTCAACGCCAGCCCAATTTCGTTCGCATCATCCTGCGCGATGTCAGGCTTTCGGGCGCCGGCGACGTCGTCGCGCCGGGGTCTGTCCGGCTGACCACGCTATTGCGGCACGGCGTGCCGCGGGTGGGGGACCGGATCGAGATCAGGGCGGCGCTTCGGCCACTTGATCTGCCGCCGGTGCCAGGCGGGTTTCAGTTCCAGCGCTTTCTGTTTTTCGACGGCATCGGCGCCACCGCCTTTACACTGGCGCCGTGGCGCGTGGTCGACGCCGGCGAGACATCGACCGTGCGCGCAAGCCTTGAGGGGCTGCGCCGACAGATATCGGACCGGATCCTTGAGGTGATCCCCGGCGATGCCGGGGCGGTGGCGGTGGCGCTCATCACCGGCGAGCAGTCGCTGATCCGCGAGCAGGTGCAGGACGATTACCGCGCTTCGGGTCTCGTCCACCTGCTGTCGATTTCAGGCGTGCACATGACCTTGCTGGCGGCGATTATGTTTTTCTTCGTCCGGCGCGGCCTCGCGCTGTGGCCCTACGTGGCGCTGCGTTGGGATATCAAAAAAGTCGCGGCCTGGGCGGCGCTGGCCGCGACGTTGTTCTATCTGTCGATATCGGGCCTCAGCGTGCCCGCTGTCCGGGCGTTCCTGATGGTCGCCGTGGTGCTGACGGCTGTCTTGCTCGATCGCCGGGCGATGTCGATCCGCAGCGTCGGCTGGGCGGCGCTCGCGGTGCTGATCCTGTTTCCCGAGGCGCTGATCGGGCCGAGTTTCCAGCTCTCGTTTCTGGCCGTGGTGGCGCTGATCGCGCTCTATGAGCATTACGCCCTCAAACCCACCTGGCGCGATCACGATGGCCGCTGGCAGGTGTGGTCGGCGCTCAAGCTCTATGTCGGCGGGTTGGTCGTGACTGACATTGTCGCCGGTTCGGTCACGTCGGTTGTCGCCGCCTACCACTTCAGTAACGTGCCGATCTATTCCTCACTCGGAAATCTGCTGGCCGCGCCGGTGACGGGGCTATGGATCATGCCGCTCGGTTTGCTGGCGCTGGCGGCCATGCCGTTCGGGCTCGACCAGCCGTTATTGCAGGTGATGGGCATCGGCGTCGGTGCCATCAACGAGATCGCCGCGACCGTCGCCGACTGGCCCTCGGCCCAGGTTCATGTGCCGCCGATGTCGAACGCGGCTTTGATCGCGGCCGGCGCGGGGGTGCTGTTCGTATCGCTCTGGCGCGGACGCGAGCGCTGGCTCGGCCTCGTGCCGATCTTGTTTGCCGTCGTCCAACCTTGGATCGTCACACCGCCGGATCTGCTGGTCGCGGCCGAAGGCGATGTGGTCGCCATCACCGACGCGCGCGGACGGTTGGTGATGAGCCCGGGGCGCGCCGAGCGCTTCGTTCGCTCGGTGTGGGTCGAGCGCTATGGCCGCAGCACCGTGCGCTGGCCGGGCAGGGATGGGATGGCGTGCGATGCTGTTGGCTGCGTGCTGACGCGCGCCGGTGCGCGTATCGCCGTCGCATTGTCGCGCGATGCATTGGGTGATGACTGTGATCGGGTCGACGCCGTCGTCGCGCCGGACCTCACCATTGGATCGTGCGGCGCAAGCCGCGTGTTCGATCGCGAAGACTTCGCGCGCGACGGAACCCATGCGTTCTGGATGACGGACGGCGGCGTTCGCGTCGTGACGGTGCGGAATCGGATCGGCGAGCGGCTGTGGAATCGATCGCCGGCAATGCGGCGCGTCGTCAATAACGACGGAACAGACCCACCAGACGACCCTGGACCTTGACCCGGTCCGGGCCGAAGATTCGGGTTTCGTAGGTCTTGTTGGCCGGCTCCAGCGCGATCGACTCGCCCTTGCGGCGGAGGCGCTTCAGCGTCGCTTCCTCGTTGTCGACCAACGCCACGACAATCGCGCCGTTGTCGGCGGTGTCGCAGCGCTTGATGATGACCATGTCGCCGTCGTTGATGCCGGCATCGATCATCGAATCGCCCTCGATCGACAGGGCATAGTGCTCGCCGCCGCCGATCAGCCCGGCAGGGACGCCAATGTGCTCGTTGGGATTGCGCAGCGCTTCAATCGGCGTGCCGGCGGCAATCTTGCCATATAGTGGCAGTTCGACCACTTCGGCCGGTGAAGATGTCTTGGCTGCCGCGCCGCCGAGATTGCCGAACTTGGCGGTGATGACATTGGGGGCGAGGGCGGGGCGCTCGCTTGCCGCCTCGGGCAGCTTCACCACCTCAAGCGCGCGCGCCTTGTGTGGCAGGCGCCGCAGGAAGCCGCGCTCCTCAAGGGCGGTGATGAGGCGATGGATGCCCGACTTGGATTTCAGCTGAAGTTGGTCCTTCATTTCCTCGAACGACGGCGCGACGCCGTCGCGATTCATTCGATCGCGGATCAGAAGCAGGAGCTGGTACTGTTTCTTGGTCAACATCGCCGACCCTCGCTGTGGCCACCCGGGCCGAAGGAACAAAGCGGGTACGGATCGATGTTCTACTTTAGTTCCTATTGATGGTCAAGGGGTTGCAGGAGGCGGCCTAGGGAGCGCCCGCAAGCTTGTGAAGCTTGTGTACCCGGTACACAAGCGGTCGTTCCGTTATGTGTTGGGCACCGCCCGCTTCGCCGCTTGAACCATCGTCTCCAGCTTATCCAGAAATCTTGAACGGTCCCGCTGCGAGAACGCGCTCGGGCCGCCCGACAGTTGGCCGGTGTCGCGGAGGTGCATGTTGAGATCGCGCACCGCGACGGCAAGGCCGATCGAGGCGCTGTCCAGCGGCTGACCGGTGGGTTTCAGTACGGTCGCCTTCTTGGCGACGGCGCGGGCGGCCAGCGGAATGTCGGCGGTGATGACGATGTCGTCCGCGGCGACTTCGGCCGCAATCCAGTCGTCGGCGGCGTCGGGCGTGTCGGCGACGACAATACGTTTGACCAATGGCTCGTCGGCCCGGCCGAGCAGGCGATTGCCGACGATGAAGACATTCAATTTGTGGCGATTGGCAACGCGGACCACTTCGTCCTTCACCGGACAGGCATCGGCATCGACGAAAATACGAATCATCCCGAAACCTTGAACTGGTTGAGCGCCGCGACCACGGCGGCGACCGGTTCGCGCCAGTCACCCTCGCGGCGTTGACGGAAGAAGCGCACGGTCGGGTACCAGGGGCTGTCGGTGCGGTCGAGGAACGTCCACCACAGCCGGCCGCGTTCGTGTGAGGTCAAAATCCAAGTCGGCTTGC
>VGEM01000281.1 GCA_016869315.1 Alphaproteobacteria bacterium
TGGCCATATGCGGGCGGTCGATCTTGGGATCGACGTCAACTTCGCGCATCGACTCGCCGAAGACTCGAAGTTCCCCGATGGCCATTTCGACATCGTCACCAGCTATATTCTGCACCATGAGGCGACCGAAGAAGCCTCGCGCGCGATCTTCAAGGAAGCGCACCGCATCCTGAGACCGGGCGGGCACTACTACCCGATCGACCTCTATACCGGCTCGAACCGAAAGCCGAACACGACCGCCTATGGCCGCTACAACGACTGGGTCCAGCACCGCTGGAATCACGAGCCGTGGTGGCTTGAGTATCGCGACATGAACTTCGAAGGCGACCTGCGCGCCGCGGGCTTCGACGTCAGCGACGCCGGTCCGCCGGCGCACGCCGGCGACAAGGCAAACGTCATCGCGGTCAAGAGGGCGTAAGCCGCGTCATGCTGCCGAAGGGATCCGATGTCGAGCCCCGCGGCGCGGTCGGCATTCTGGAACGATTGCCGACGCTTGATCTCGAAGCCAACGAAGAATTCCTGGCGAGCTTTCGCGTCTGGGTGAACGGCCCGTTGTCGCGAGCCGCGGTCGCCCGGGCGAACGGCATTCTCAAGGACAAAGGGATCGACCCGAAGAGTGCGGTCTCGACCAGGACCGCGCTCGATGCCTTGACCGCGGACCCGGTGATTGCCGTGCGCAATCACACCTGGTCACGCTGTCAGCATCTGACGTGGCAGAATCTCCATCGCGAATTCCATGCCAATTACACCGGCTACATGGCCGAGATGGAAGCGGCCGACAACCGCGGCCCCGGCACGCTCGAGATCAATCCCACCATCGTCACGCCCGACTACGCCAAACACGAGTTTCACACCCAACCCGGCGGCTATGTCGGCGATCCGTTCGCCGGGCACCTGTATCACTACCTGACAAATAATTTTAACGAGGGCCGGAATAACCAGGACGAGCAGCACACCCGCCTCGCCATGTCGCTCCCGACCCCGGCCGACGGTCAGGTGAAGCGCATTCTCGATCTTGGCTGCGGCATCGGCCGGCAGACGCTGGCCTTGAAGCGCCGGTTCCCCGACGCCGAAATCTGGGGCATCGACATTGCCGCGCCGAAGATTCGCTATGGCCATATGCGGGCGGTCGATCTCGGTGTCGAAGTCCATTTTCGCCATGGCCTCGCCGAAGACTCGAAGTTCCCCGACAACCACTTCGACATGATCGCAAGCTACCTGCTGCACCACGAAATTCCGGCCAGCGCGACGCTCGCGGCGATCAAGGAAGTGCATCGGATTCTCCGGCCCGGCGGTCTCTATTATCCGGTCGATTTCTATACGGCCGGCCGCACGCCGCCGTCCGATGCCTATTCGCGCCTCCGGGATTGGGTCAGCCACCGCTGGGTGCACGAGCCCTGGATGCTGGAGTACCGCGAGGTCGATCTGCCGGCCGAGCTGACCAAGCTCGGATTCGACGTGGCCCACAAGGGAGCCCCCGGCACGATGGGCGGCCAGGGCAATCTCACAGCTGTGAAAAAGGCCTGAAAAAGTGACCGATTCGGCGGTCAAATGCTGGATTTTGTTATGGCGAGTTGACCGCGCCCGGCCGATACTGGCCGGTGACGGCCACGCGATATGTTGGCCACACGATATGGCCTAGGGGAGGACCACAATGACCGACTTTTCCATCAGTAAGCGGACGTTGATCAAGACGGCGGGCGCGGGACTTGTCACCAGCGTGCTGCCAACCTGGCGGCGCGCCGAAGCCGCGACTGGCTCATTCGATTTGATTGTCGTCGGCGCCGGAACCGCCGGCATGCCGGCGGCGATTTTCGC
This sequence comes from Alphaproteobacteria bacterium, assembly GCA_016869315.1. Lineage (GTDB taxonomy): Bacteria > Pseudomonadota > Alphaproteobacteria > Rhodospirillales > Rhodospirillaceae > VGEM01. Next base: position 1,819 of record VGEM01000281.1, read on the forward strand.
CGCCGAGCGTGGCGCGAAAGTTCTGGTCATCGAAAAGTCGCCGGTTCTCGGCGGCACGCTCGATCGCTCCGGCGGCCAGATGTCGGCCTCGCGTACGGTGTTCCAGAAGCGCAAGGGCATCGAGGACAGTCCCGATGCGCACTTCGCCGACAACATGCGAATCAACAGCTGGACCGCCGATCCGCTGGTCACGCGCATGTTTGTCGACAACGCGGGTGAATCGCTCAACTGGTTGGCCGCCAACGGTTTCGAGGTTGGCGAAGATCATCCGGTCAAGGGCGCCGGCCACGAGTACTTCACCACCGCGCGCTACCAATGGGGCAAGGACGGCGGCAAGTCGATCCTCGCCACCATGGAGCCGCTGTTCCGCAAGCAGATGGACGCGAAGCGGATCACGCTGTTGCTCAACACCGGCGCGGTCGATCTGGTGCAGGACAAGTCGGGCCGCGTCGTCGGCGTCACCGCCGAGGACGAATCGGGAAAGCTTACCGACTACATGGGCAAGAACGTCGCTCTTGCCTCCGGGGGCTGCGCTTCGAATCCGCGCATGTATCAGGATCTGCACGGCGTTTCGCTCACCAGCCAGATCGCCTACCCCTACAGCCAGGGCGCGGGCTTCACGCTGGGCCTCGCGGCGGGCGGTTATCTCCGCGGCGGCCAGAACTATATCGGCTCGTTCGGCGGCATTCTGGCCGACGACAACTACCCGTCGACGGTCGAGGGCAGCTTCGAGCATCACCCCGAGATCCGCCAGCCCTGGGAGATCTTCGTCAACGCGCGCGGCGAACGGTTCATGCGTGAGGATCATCCCAGCATCGACTATCGCGAAAAGGCGCTGAGCCGCCAAAGCGGCCAGCGCGCCTGGGTGGTCGCCGATCAGGAAATGATGGACAAGGCGCCGACCTGGGTGCCGCGCTGGGGCAAGGAAAAGGTCATGGGCAGCTTCGGCACCCACCCGATGTTCACCAAGGCCGACACCTTGAACGCGCTCGCCAACAAGGCGGGCATCAATCCGGCCGGCCTCGCGGCTTCGATCGCGGCCTACAACCGGTCGATCTCGGAAGGCGCGACGGACGCGTTCGGAAAGCTGAGCCGCCCGGCCAAGTACGGCAAAGGCCCGTTCTACGCGCTCCGCATCACCGCGACCCAGCTCAAGTCGTTCGCCGGCCTTGGCATCGACGAACAGCTGCGCGTGATCCGCGCCGACGGTTCGCCGATCGCCGGCCTCTATGCGGCCGGTGAAGTGATCGGCGGCGGCGTCACCGGCGGCGGCGCCTACACCAACGGCAGCATGGTCACGCCCGCAATCAGCTTCGGCCGGATGATCGGTCAGAAGATGATCAAGGTGGGGGCGTAAATTCACCGATCGCCCTCGGCGATCTTAAGGCACGGACGGACGGCGCGGTCTCCATCGGGGCCGCGCCGTTGCCTTTTCGAGCACGCGCTCAACGCGCAATTTCGTGAATGCGCCGCACATGCGACGCATCAAAACCGTAATGATGACGGCAATGAAGTCGGACGGGAGTTCGCTCACCGTACGGCCCGCAGAACGATCCCACTTCACTCTGACACCAGGAGCGATATCCCCTCAATTCAAAGCCCGCCACAGCCCAACGACCGATTCACGCTTCCCGCGGCCAGAGACCACGCGCATCGTTAAAGCCGCGACCATCTCGGTCCGCCAGATTGCCGCGCTCAAAGCCGTGACGGCCGAGTTCTTCGCAGAGATGGACGAGATCGCTGGGCGGATTTGAGAAAAGTCTGAGGAAAATGGCGCGCCCGGAAAGACTCGAACTTCCAACCTTCTGATCCGTAGTCAGATGCTCTATCCATTGAGCTACGGGCGCGTGCGCGGGCCACCCAGGGGGCTTCGCGGGGCGCAGGGATATCAGATTGAGGTGGGCTTTCAATAGCGAATGCCCGGGCCAGATGGGGCCCTTTCCGCCGGTCACCGATTGTTAGCTTTTGGCCAATAAAGCGAGCCGGGCCATTGGCTTAGCCAAAGGCCGATCGGGGGGTGAACGGCTTGTCCCTGCAACGGGCATCGCGTAAAGTCCGCCGAACGAGGGTCTTCGCGCCGGAAACGGATGCGAAGTCAAGCGGTTATCGGCTCGCGCTGGGGACGCAATCAAGCCGCTGGTCGGGCGGCGCGACGGGCCACGAACGGGAATAAGAAGAATGAACGACGCGCGATTGGATCGAATCGGCCGGCTCGCCTTGCGGCGCGCCCTTCTGGCTTCGGTGTTTGTCCTGGGCGGCTGCTCCTTCGCCAGCGATACGCTGTTTGGTGACGGAACCGAAGACCCGGCCGCGACACCGCCACCGCCACCACCTGCCGCGGTCATGGCCGAACCGGCCGAGGAAGAGGAAGGGTTCTTCTCGCGCCTGTTCCCTTTATTTGGCGATGACGAGGAAGATGACGGCGAGGCCACCGGCGGATCGATGACGACGTCCGTGGCGCCCATGCCGGGATCGATCGTTCCCGCCGCCACCACGCCCGCGCCCGCCGCGTATCGCGGCACCACGGTCGTTGGCCAGCGCGTCAGCCAGTTCCAGGGTGAGTACCAGGCGCTGCGCGGCGCCGTCGCCGGCCGCAACCAGCAATCCGACAACATGCGCGGCCAAGCCATCGCCAACGCCAACGCCTATAACGCCACGGTCGGCGCGATCCGCTCGCGTCTGCAGATCGGCACGACGCCGGGCAATCCCGAGCTGCTCGCGCAGTGGCAGCAGGCCCAGAGCCAGCTTTCGGCCAGCGAAGGCGATCTGCTCGCGCTCAACCAGGTGTCGGCGCAGGTCTCGAATGACGCCGGGACCGCCGGCTACCTGCTCGACAACGTGCGCGCCGCGTACACGCTGTCGGGCGCGGTCGACGAAGATCATCGCCAGTTGCGCATCATCGAAGACGAACTGTCGCAGACCAACATCGGCCTCGATCGCCTGCTTCAGTCTCTCAACCGCGATATCAGCCGCCAGCAGCAGTTCGTCGCCGGCGAGCGTAGCGCACTGGTTGACCTCGCCGGCAGCATCAACAGCGGCCAGCTCTATCTCGGCGCCACCAGCCGTGCCGCGGGCATGACAATGGCCGCGGCGCCCGCGCGCAACGTGTCGCCAACCTTTGCCGATCGCAAACCGCTGGTCGTCATTCGTTTCGACAAGGCCAACGTTCAGTACGAGCCGGCCCTGTACCAGGCCATGAGCCGCGCCCTCGAGCGCCGGCCGGATTCGATCTTCGACGTGGTGGCCGTCAGTGCGCCGAGCGCAAGCCCGGCCGCGGCGCGCCGCAACGCCGATGCGGTGATGCGCTCGATGTCGACCATGGGCTTGCCGGCCGAACGCACGGCGTTGGCGACCATGATCAGCCCGACCGCGACCTCGCCCGAGGTTCACGTCTACGTTCGCTGAGGATCGGCGTCTTAGAGCGGTTCCCAGATTGACAGAATGGAAGGTGATTCCCAAGGGTTGGAATTTGTGATTCAAGCTGTGTGCTGGAGTTGGAGGCCAGCACGCATGGCAAAACCGCTCTCGAA
>VGEM01000282.1 GCA_016869315.1 Alphaproteobacteria bacterium
GATCCCGATCCTGACCGATCGCGGCGTCGAGCCGGCCTCGGCGGCGCGGGTCGCCGGCGTCATCGGCATGGCGGTGATCGTCGGGCGGGTCATAACCGGCTTCCTCATCGACCGCTTCTGGGCGCCCGGCGTTGCATTGATCCTGCTGGTGCTGCCCGCCTTCTCCTGTGTCGTGCTCGCGAACGGTATTGGCGGGGTCGAAGGCGCCGTTATCGCCGCGATATTCCTTGGCCTCGCCGCCGGCGCCGAATTCGACCTGATGGCGTTCATGATCAGTCAGTATTTCGGCCAGCGCAGCTACGGCATCATCTACAGCGTCACCTACGCCATATTCAAAATCGCCGCCGGTATCGGGCCGCTGATGTTCGGCTACAGCTTCGACACCACCGGATCCTACGGATCGATTCTTTACGTCGCCGCCGCGATGCTCGTGGCAGGCTCCGTGTTGATGCTGACGCTCGGCTCGTACCTCGGCGTATCCAAATCAACCGGCGCCACTCAAGCGGCCGCTGCTGAATAATTTCGGGAGGGCAAGTCCATGTTGCGTCTATTGCTGATCGCCGCCGTTCTGGCGGCGGGTTGGATCGCACCGGCCTCGGCGCAAGACATGACCGCGCGCTGCAAGGCCATGGCCGGTTTGAACGCCGCCGCTGAGGCGCGATTGGTCACGCTCAAGGATGGCCCCACCAAGATCATCGCCGCGAGTGTCGTCGCCGCCGCCGGCGATTTGCCCGAATACTGCAAGGTCGAGGGCGTGGTCGCGCCCAATATCGGTTTCGAGCTTCGCCTGCCGACGACCGCCTGGAACGGCAAGTTCTTGCATTCGGGTTGCGGCGGATACTGCGGTTTCATCGGCTTTGACCGGGCCCACCCGGCCTTGGCGCGCGGCTACGCGGTGGTCGCCAGCGACATGGGTCATCGCGGCCAAACCTGGCTGTTCGCCTATAACAATATTCAGGGCGAGATCGATTTCGGATTTCGCGCCACGCACGTCGTCACGGTCGCCGCGAAGGAAATTATCGACGTTTTCTACGGCAAGCGCGCCGCGCGGAACTACTATTCCGGCTGCTCGACCGGTGGCCGTCAGGGCATGGTCGAGGCGCAGCGTTTTCCCTACGACTTCGACGGCTTGATCGCCGGTGCGCCGGTCTCGGACGAAACCGGCGACGGCATGTTGTTCGTGGTTTGGAACCCGCTCGCCAATCTCGACAAGAACGGCAAACCGATCATGAGCCCGAAGAAACTGCCGATGATTCACGCCGCCGTGATGGCCAAGTGCGACGCGCTTGACGGCTTGAAGGACAATCTGCTGCAGGATCCGCGCAAATGCGACTGGAAGCCGAGCGAGATCGCGTGCAGGAGCGATCGCGGCGGAGACGATTGCCTGACCAGGGCCGAGATCGGCGTGGTCGAAAAGATCTATTCTGGGGCAACCAATTCGAAGGGCGAGCCCTGGTACTTCGGCATGCAGCGCGGCTCCGAGTACACCTGGACACCGGAGTTCATTGGGCCCGAGGGTCGCCCGGGGCAATGGCTCGACGGACCGTCCTCGTTCGGCGAAGAGTTCGCGACCACCCTGCCGTTTTTCTACGATCCGGCGATCGGCACCAAGGCCGGCACCTACGACTGGGACCGCGATCCGCCGCGGCGCGGCCTGACCGAACACCTTTACAACGCCCAGAATCCCGACCTGCGCACGCTCAAGAAGGCGGGCGCCAAGTTGATTCTTTATCACGGCTGGGACGACGATCAGATTCCGCCGGGCCTCAGCGTCGACTATTACGAGACGGCGACGCGAACCATGGGCGGGCCCGAAGCGACCATGGATTTCTTCCGCTTTTTCACCGTGCCCGGCATGCTTCATTGCGCCGGCGGACCCGGCGGCGGCGAGATCGATTTTCTGACCGCCATCGAGAATTGGGTCGAGAAGGGCCAGGCGCCCGAGCAGGTCATCGTCCATCGCCTGGTCGACGACAAGCCGGGTCCGCGCCCGGTGCATCCGCTTAAGGCCGGCCAGTTCGACCGCAGCCGGCCGGTGTATCCGTATCCGGCTCAGGCCCGCTACAAGGGCACCGGCGATCCCGACGTCGCCGCCAACTGGGAGAGGGCGCCGTGATGCCGGCCGATCCAAGAACACGACTGTCGTCCTGGCGTAAGCCAGGACCCAGGTTTTTGTTTTCCATATTTGGCGGGAAACCAGCCAACAGCTGGATCCTGGCTTTTGCGAGGATGACGGCGCTGGGTTTAACAGCTGCACTGCTCGTCTCGCCACCAGCCGTCGCGCAGTCCGACTCCGCCGCCAAGTGCGCGGCCCTGGCGACGACCGAGTTCGGCGGAATTCAGGACGCGCCGACCCAGGTCATGTCGGCAAAGTATGCGCCGGCGACCGCCGATCTGCCGGCGCACTGCGACATCATCGGCAACATCCAGCCGCATATCGGCATCCAGATGCGTTTGCCCGACGCCTGGAACGGCAAGTTCCTCAAGCAAGGCTGCGGCGGGTTGTGTGGCGGTCTGTTGACGGCCGGATGCGACGAACCGCTGCGGCGGGGCTATGCGTGCATCGTCAGCGACATGGGGCACAAATCCACCCCTCTCGACGGCAAGTGGGCCTACAACAACCTGCAAGCCGAGTTCGATTTCGGCATTCGCGCAACCCACGTCAACGCCGTCGCCGGCAAGGCAATCACCGAGCACTACTACGGCAAGGCGCCCGCACGCTCGTTCTATAACGGATGCTCAACCGGCGGCCGTCAGGGCATGGTCGAGGCGCAGCGCTTTCCCTATGACTTTGACGGCATCATCGCCGGCGCGCCGGTGATCGACGAAACCGGCGACGCCATGACGCTGGTCTGGAGCGTCCTGGCGTTGCAGGACAAGGCCGGCAAGCCGCTGGTCAGTTCCGACGATCTGCGGCTGGTCAATCGCGCCGCCATTGCCAAGTGCGACGCCGACGACGGCCTCAAGGACGGCATCATCGGCGACCCGCGTACCTGTTCGTTCGATCCGAAAGAGCTGCAGTGCAAGGGCGCGAAGACCAAGGACTGTCTCACCCAGGCGCAGGCCGACGGCGTGCGAAAAGTTTACCAGGGTCCGGTCAATTCAAAGGGGCAGGCGCTCTATACCGGCGGCGCGCTGCCGGGGTCCGAGCTCAATTGGATCCAGCAGTACGTCGTCGAAAGCGGGATCTCGACCTACGAGCGGTTCATGGGCGACCTGTTCCGCTACATGGGTTTCTCGCCCGATCCCGGCCCCGAGTGGAAGCTGAGCGATTTCGACTTCGACCGCGACTACAAGCGCATCGGCATGATGGAAGCGCTTTATACGGGCTCGAACCCGGATCTTCGCAAGTTCAAGGCCGCGGGCGGCAAGCTTCTCAGCTATCAGGGTTGGGACGATCAATCGGTGGTGCCGCTCAATGTGGTCGATTATTACGACACCACCGTCAAAACCATGGGCGGTCGGGCCGCGACCGAGGCGTTCTTCCGCCTGTTCGCGGTGCCCGGCATGAATCATTGCACCGGCGGTGTCGGGGCCTGGGCAATCGACTATCTCTCCGCCATGGAAGCCTGGGTCGAGAAGGGCGTTGCGCCCGACATGCTCCTCGCCATTCATCCCAATCGCGCGCTTTCGTTTCCGACCCGGTTCCCCATCGACCCGGCCGCGGTGAAATTCTCGCGGCCGGTGTATCCGTACCCGGTTGAAGCGCGCTATGCCGGGCAGGGCGATCCCAACGACGCCGCCAATTTTCGCCCGCGCGATCCGACAAAATGAACCGTCACAGTGATCGGGCCGAACCATGACCACTGAAGAAGCGCCCGCGCGCCCGTCATTGGGTTACGCCTGGTATGTCATTGGCGTGCTGGTGCTGGCCTACACGTTTTCTTACGTCGATCGCACCATCCTGACGTTGATGGTGGCGCCGATCCGCGAAAGCCTCGGCATCAACGATGTTCAGGTCAGCCTGCTTCATGGGCTGGCGTTCGCCGTGTTCTACACGCTGTTGGGAATTCCGATCGCGCGCTACGCCGATACCATGAACCGGGTGTGGATCATCTCGATCGGCATCGGGGTGTGGAGCGTGATGACCGCGCTGTGCGGTTTCGCCCGCAATTTCGCGCAGATGTTTCTGGCCCGCATCGGTGTCGGCGTCGGCGAGGCGGCGCTGGGGCCGTGCGCCTATTCGATCATCGCCGACTATTTTCCAGCCGACAAACTAAGCCGGGCGATGAGCGTCTATACGTCGGCGATCTATGTCGGCAGCGGACTCGCGCTGATCCTGGGCGGCGCCGCCATTGCCGCCGTTCCGTCGATCGACTTTCCCGGTGTCGGCACGATGGAGCCATGGCGGGTCGTTTTCCTGATCGTTGGGTTGCCCGGCCTGCTGGTCATCGCGCTGATGGCGACCGTCAGAGAACCCGTGCGCACCGGTCTCGCCAAGGGCGCCAAAGCCGGCGAGGGGCTGCCGGTCGCCGAGGTCGCGCGCTTTATTACCGATCGCAGGGGCGCCTACGGATTCATGATTTTCGGTTTGTCCGCTCACGCGCTGATGTGGAACGGCACGACGGGCTGGATCCCAACCTATTTTATCCGAACGTTCGGGTGGACCGCGCCGCAGGTGGGTCTGTGGTTCGGTATCGTCCTTTTGATCTTCGGGACGGGCGGCGTCATCCTCGGCGGATTCATCAGCTCGTGGCTGCGGGCCAAGGGGCATTCGGACTCGAATCTTCGGATCGGCATTCTCAGCTGCATCCTGGTGCTGCCCTTCGGCATCGGCGCGCCGCTGATCTCGGATCCTTGGCTATCGATGGCCGGAATTGCAGCCTTCGTGCTGTGCGCCAGCTTGCCTTATGGCTGCGCGGCCGCCGCGTTTCAGGAGATCACGCCGAACCAGATGCGCGGTCAGGTGACGGCCGTCTATTTCTTCGTTCTCAATCTCGCCGGCATTGGTCTTGGCCCGACGGTGGTCGCGATGTTCACCGAGAATGTGTTCCAGGACCTCGCGGCGGTGAAGTACTCGATCGCCAGTACGGTCGCGCTCGGCGCGCCGTTGTCGGCGATCCTGCTGTGGATGTCGCTGCGCCACTACCGCAACGTTCTGGCGGCGGCATCCAAATAACGTCAGGCTGTCTTGGCGAGTCGGCCAAACGCGTCTCCTTGAATTTTTCTCAACACTGGTGCATTAAACCGACCGATCACCGGTTGTTAGAGCGTTTCCCGATTAGATGGAATAACCCGAGCTGTTGAAGTAAGCGGCGCATTCTCGCTTTGTGATCGTTTTTATGATGCGGCCTATTGCGTGGGTCAGAGCATCGATCGATCTGGTGGCTGC
>VGEM01000283.1 GCA_016869315.1 Alphaproteobacteria bacterium
AGGAGACCATGCTGATCACCCCGACCGGCGCCGAGCGGCTCTATAATCTGCCGAGGGACTTGATACGGGTCTAACGTGTCTGACACCTAAAGCGCCTGAAGTTTCAGACACTCTAGCCTCTTTCAACCTACCCCAACGCATGCCCGGTGCAGATCACGGTCGCGCCGCTGTCAGACGCCTCGCCCTGACCGAAACTGACGGTGGTCGGCGCCAACCAGGCGAGGAAGTCATTTTCGCCGAGCGTGAGATAGGTCGTCTTGACGCCAGTGACACGCAGGCGAAGGTCACCATTGAGCACGTAGAGCCAAGTCGCTTCATTCGAGATCGGCGTTGCCGTGATCGGCGTCATCGGCATGAAATCGGCTGGGACATTCACGACGCAGGTCGGGCCCGCACCGGAGACCGTGTCCATCAACGGTCTCACTTTAAGGCCGGTCACGCGCGGATGGCGCAGCCAGGCTTCCTTTTGAACGTCGATGATGCGGCAGGCGGGAAACGCGTGGCGGCCAACCTTGGCGCCTTTCTTGAAGGGAACTTTGATGGTTTCCTTGGCGAAGGCCTTCTCGCGGATCGACGTGCCGGGACCGGTATTCCAATAGAGAATTTCGGCACCCGCCTGTGACAACGGTTTCGGCAAAAGGCCATGCAAGCTTCCAGGCGGGCGATCCATCGCCGTGTGGCGACGAAAGACAACCAAGTCGCCCTTGAAGTCGTTGACCGACGAAAACTCCCAGTGCGGAAAGTCGCCGTCCAGGTTGTAGGCTCGCTCCCACACCGTCGTGTGGTAATGCCGGTCGGGCTTGCCCTTCAGGATGTCGGTGCCCCATGCCGGCGGCACGAACCACTTTCGCACGACCGATTTCCGCGCCGCGTTTTTCAGAAGTATCTGTTGTTTGAATCCCGGGATCTCGGGATCGGCCTTCCAGTTCATGGTTCCGGTGCGGAGCAACGTGAAGTCGGGCATGTCGGTCATCCTTCCAATCAATAATTCGGTTCGCGCAAGTTATCCTGGCCGGCGCGACGGACGCACTCTTGGTACTCGGGCGGCAGGATTGGCTTGTACTCCGGGAACCACTCGGTTCGCTGACTGTCGTGCCACTCCGTCGCAAAGGGCCCACCCCGACAGCGTACCAGATGCAGCGTGCCGCCCCAGGTCGCGAACGGGCCATGCTCGATGCCGGGCGGCCGCCAGAAATAGGCGCCGTCGCGGAAATTGCCGATGGGAAAACAGAGATCGCCGAGAATGGAGTATTCCTCCTCGACCACCGGATGCACTTCACACAGGCTGGTGGACCAGTGCGGCGCCATGCCGATCAGCCAAGTGCGTTCGCCGGTGTAAGGATCGGTGAACAGGTCCTTATGAAACGATCCGGTTGGATCCCAGCCCGGCGTATTAAAGGCCTCGGCGACATTGGTCATGCGACCGTGGGCGCGTGTATCGATGTGCTCGACCAGGCGTCTGGGATCGAAATTATTCCCGGCACGGTCGGCTTTCACGACATGCGGTTCGCCAGAGAAAAACGTCAGCGTGACCGCGCCCTTGGCGCTTGATTGGATCTGTCGCAAATAGCCGCGCGGCAGGTGCGCGTAATCATGCTTGCGATAGGCGCGGCCGTTAATCTCAAGCTCGCCCTCGAGCACGAAAAATTCCTCATCAACATCGAGATACTCGGGTTCGGCTCGGCGGAAACCGACCGGCCATCTGATCTGGGTCGAAGAATCGCCTGCCTCGTTGTCGATGCTGAGCGTCCGAACCTCGACCTCGGGTCGGGCGCCGCCATAGAGGCCCTTTCGAAAGGGCAGGACCTGCGATTGGACAAATTCAATATGCGGTCGCGACATGAGTGCCTCCACCGAGGATCATCAGCACGCACCGCCAATGACCGCAACACGATTCACGATTGGATGATTACTATCGCGCAGGTATGAATGTCGGCCATGACCACGCTCCGTGACCCCCCTTCAAGCCTGATCGACGCCCTCGCCGCCATTGTTGGCCGCGACAACGTAATCACCGATCCGAAACGTCGCGAGATCCTCGGCACCGACATCTTCTATAAGCGCACGCCGCCGCTGCTGGGCGTGCGGCCTCGATCGTCCGACGAGGTGCCGGCCATCGTCAAAGCGGTGGCCGCCGGCGGCTGCACTCTGGCGCCGAGGGGTGGTGGACTGTCTTACTCGGCCGGCTATCTGACTGATCGCGAAGATACTGTCACGCTCGACATGGGCGGCTGCAATCGCATCATCGAGATCAACGCCGATGATATGTATGTCCGGGTCGAGGCAGGCGTCACCTGGAACCAACTCAATGAGGCGCTGAAACCGCATGGCCTGCGCACGCCTTTCTGGGGAACCGGCTCCGGACTGGTTGCAACCGTTGGCGGCGGGCTGTCGCAGAACGCCATCAACTATGGTTCGGCACGCTGGGGCTTCCTGGCCGACAGCGTCATCGGCCTTAAGGTCGTGCTTGGCGACGGCCGAGAGCTTCGCACTGGCGCGTGGGCGAACAACGAAAATCCGATTCCGTTCACGCGGCACTATGGCCCGGATCTCACCGGACTCTTTTGCGCCGATGCCGGCGCCATGGCGGTCAAGACCGAAGTCGTACTGCAATTGATTCAGCGGCCGGGCGCCGTGCGTTACGCCGCATTTTCGTTCGATCGCCGCGAGGATTTTACCTGGTGCATGAGCGAAGTGGCGCGACGCAACCTGGTAACGGAGTGCTTTGGCATCGATCCCTGGTTCCTGTCGGAACGCATCGCCTCGACCGGGTTTGCGGACGACATCCAGAAACTGATCAACGTCGCGAAGGAACAGAACTCCGTTCTCGGCGGCCTCAAAGCCGCATTCGACGTGGCGGTTGCCGGGCGGCACTATTTGAAAGGCGTCGGCTACACCGTTCACATGACCATGGACGGGCGCGACGATGACGACGCCGAGAGCGAGCTCGCCGAAGTTCGCGAGATTTGCAAAGGGCGTGGCGGCAAAGAGATCGAGGCGAGCATTCCCCGAATCATGCGCGGAACGCCGTTTCCGCCGCCCCTGATGATGCTCGGCCCCGACGGCGATCGCTGGGTGCCGATGCACGGCATCGTGCCGCACTCGAAGCATCTCACCGTGCTCGAACGGGTCGACGATTATTTCAACCGCCATTCAAGTGTGATCAGTCAGCACAACCTCGTGTGGGGCCACGTCTCCAATCTGATCGGCCGGTCATGTACGCTGGTCGAGGTGAATTTCTATTGGAAAGACGCCCGAACGGCGATGATCGAGAGCTATCTCGACCCGTCGTTCGTGGCGACCAAGAAGACGTTTCCGCCGGCGCCCGAAACCTGGGCGGCCGTCAATACCTTGCGCTCGGGCCTGTCTGCCATCTTCCGCGATCTGGGTGGCTTTCATATGCAGATTGGCCGTTCGTACCCGTTCCTCGAGAGCCGACGGCCCGAAAATCAGGCCCTGCTCCGGGCTCTCAAGGCCTATTTGGACCCCAAAGGGATCATCAACCCTGGCGCCTTGGGACTGCCATAGGCGGGCCTAGATATGCGAGAACGTCGCCCTGGGGATAACTTCGTCCACGCGCTTGCGAGGCGGGGCCCTTCGGGCTACTGAAACGCCTGCTATTCCTGGGGAAACGGCTGTTTCGTCGTGGCCGTGGCGCGTTGCGCCGCTCCCAGTTTGTTTCATTTGCCGGGATGCCACGGATTTTCTATGGACCCTCATAAGCGCCCCCCGACCACGAACAAGAAACTGTTGAAACTGGTCGAGGAGATGACCGCCCTGTGCAAACCCGCCCAGGTGTATTGGGCCGATGGCTCACAGGCGGAATACGACAATTTGTGCGCTCAGATGGTGAAGGCGGGTACGCTGATCCCGCTGAACCCCAAGAAGCGACCTGGTTCGTTCCTCGCGAGATCGCACCCATCGGATGTCGCCCGGGTCGAAGACCGGACTTACATCTGCAGCAAGACCAAAGAAGAAGCCGGTCCAACCAACAATTGGGTCGAACCGGTAGAGATGCGAAAGACGTTGAATGGCCTTTTCGATGGCTGCATGCGCGGCCGGACCATGTACGTCATTCCGTTCAGCATGGGTCCGCTGGGATCGGACATCGCCCAAATCGGCGTCGAGATTTCGGACTCGCCCTATGTCGTCGTCAACATGCGGATGATGACCCGCATGGGCAACAAGGTGCTCGACGTACTCGGCGACGGCAATTTCATCCCGTGCATTCATACGGTCGGCGCGCCGCTCCAGTCAGGCGAAGCCGACGTGGCGTGGCCGTGCAATCCGAACGTCAAATACATCGTGCACTTTCCGGAAGACTTCTCGATCTGGTCTTACGGCTCCGGCTATGGCGGCAACGCGCTGCTCGGCAAAAAGTGTGTCGCGCTGCGCATCGCCTCGATGATGGCGCAGAAGGAAGGCTGGCTCGCCGAGCACATGCTGATCGCCGGGATCGAATCGCCGCAAGGCGAGAAGACCTACGTCGCGGCCGCCTTCCCCAGCGCCTGCGGCAAAACCAATCTCGCCATGATCATTCCGCCGGAGGGCTTCGAAGGCTGGAAGGCGTGGACGGTCGGTGACGACATTGCGTGGATCAAGCCCGGCAAGGATGGACGCCTCTACGCCATTAACCCTGAAGCCGGGTTCTTCGGCGTAGCGCCCGGAACGTCGACGGCGACCAATCCCAATGCCATGCGCACGCTCGAGAAGAACGTGATCTTCACCAATGTCGCGCTGACCGATGATGGCGATGTGTGGTGGGAAGGCATGTCGGATGCCCCGGCGCACCTGATCGACTGGACCGGGCAAGAATGGACGCCATCCGCCGGCAAGCCGGCCGCGCATCCCAACGCCCGCTTCACGGTGGGGGCGGCGCAAAACCCGATCATCGATCCTGCGTGGGACGATCCCAGAGGCGTGCCGATTAGCGCCTTCATCTTCGGCGGAAGACTTTCCAAGACGTTTCCGCTCGCGATCCAAAGCTTCGATTGGGATCACGGCGTCTATCTTGCCGCGACCATGGGCTCGGAAGCGACCGCGGCGGCGTTCAATCAAGCGGCGATCCGTCGCGACCCGATGGCGATGCTGCCGTTCTGCGGTTACAACATGGCCGACTATTGGGGCCATTGGCTGTCGCTCAAGGACAAGGTCAAAACGCTGCCTCTCATCTTCCGCGTCAATTGGTTCCGCAAGGACGACAAGGGCAAGTTTATGTGGCCCGGCTACGGCCAAAACATGCGCGCCCTCAAGTGGATCATCGATCGCGTGCGCGGCAAGGGCGGCGCGGCGGAAAGCCCGATCGGCCACGTGCCGCGAT
>VGEM01000284.1 GCA_016869315.1 Alphaproteobacteria bacterium
TGTCCGAGGCCGATGCCGCCGGTTTGCTGGCCTATTCGTGGGTGATTGCTTCGATCGGCTATCTCGCTTCATCTTACATTGGTGAATTCATCACGACACGTCGGAACACCGTGATCGGCGCGCAGTGGCTGGGGGCCGCATGCCTGGCCGCGACGATTTGGTTCGCCTACACGCCGACCACACTCCTGATCGGATTCGGGATCTCAACCATGCTTTTCTTTTCGTCGGAATGTGTCCGTATGCCGTTGTCCTCTGAAATTTTTCCGACGCGCATTCGCACGACGGCGGCGGCGGCCACGGGATCGGCGGCCGTCACGCTTGCGACTTTCGTCGCGCCACTGGCCATCCCGGCCCTCGTGCCTCTGATCGGGTGGTCTTGGACCTTTACCCTTGTGGGAGTCATTCCACTCGTTCTCGCCGGAGGCATCTTCCTGTTCCTCGAGAATTTCAAATCGGGGGTCGAGGTGGAACGATTGAGTGAATGAACGTCATCCGAATGGCGTCAGTTCCATATGATGACGCGGACAACATCACGCCGAAAGCGGGACCCGTACAGATGATGGTTGACCGGCGCATCTATCATGAGATGACTATGCGCGAGTGGTGCGTGTCTCACGGACAACCGTTCTTGGACGTTGTTCCGGAAGGGCCGCCTGTCAGCAAAGTTGTTGCGCGACCGGGATTCGATCAGCCCGCGAAATTCAAATTTCTCCAACCACCAAAGTATTATGGCCGAGTCGCCCACGTTCATGTCCTTCCGCCGTGCGGCATCGCCTGCACGGAAGATGGACGGCTTTTGGCAAGAGGCTTCACCGATCGCAATGACATGACGGATCGGAATCTCGTGCGGTTTCTTGTCGGGATACCGTTTGCTGGGCAATTCGAGATTGCTATTGAGAAGCCCCCACCTTCAGTGGTGCAGGAGTGCGTTTACCTTGGTGGCCTCGGAAATTTTGGCCATTTTCTGCTCGAAAAAGTTCTCCGTCTTTCCTTGCTTGCGCGCGTCCAGCACCTGCAGGCCCTACCAATCGCCGTTCACGACGACATGCCATCGCGCGTCTACGAATTCCTGACTCTCACCGCAGTCCCCAGGGAGCGGATGATCATGATTTCGGGAACCCAGGCGACGCGTTTTGATTTGGTGCGGTTTCTGTCCTCGCCTATCTTCCGTGACTCGAAGACGTCCGATGCATCGTTCTGGCCATATGCGTTGACGATTCTGCGAGACATTGCAATCCGGCCCATGCGCACTGGACCTCGGCCGCGCCGTCGGCTTTTTGTCGGTCGAGATGCGGCGAGGTGGCAACGGTTCGTCAATAATGATGAGGTGAAAGTGATCGTCGCGAAGTCTCAAGTCGCCCGGCGGATTTCGCGGCAATGACGGCGCGCGAGCAAGTCGAACTCGTCGCCGAATTGGCGCCCCACGAGGGATTGCCCTCCTTCGACGCCAACTTTGTCGCTGACAGCGCGACCCTCGATGCTCTTGTCGCGATCCTCGAACGCAGCTTGAAGGCGTGCCGTTCATCCGCTTAAGAGCGCTAGATTTAACGGCAATACGGAGCAGCCTGATGATCGATCGCCGTACCGTCCGTCACGCAGTCAATCGTCGATCGCACCGCAAATACATGCGGGTTTCGCCATCGGATGGTTGGACCCAATGACAGTCGATAGACGAATCGCTGCCGTTACCGGGTCGCGGGGCGCTATAGAGGCCACCATTCATATCTTTGCCCCATATCAGGATGTGTCGCTCGACGCGTGGTGCCGTGCCAACCGTCTGCCATATCTGCAAATTGCAGCTGGCGGCGTCGACGATACGAAATCCTTGCAATTCCCTGGGGCCATACCCTCGCTCGACTTCACGTACACTCTTCCGCCGATGTACGCCGGGCGAGCCGACAATGTGAGAATTCTGCCGCCAAGCGGGTATATGACGACGTCCGATCAAAAGGTCATTTTTCGCGGGCTGGTCGGTATCGATGGCTTGCCCGAAATCAATCTCGGCCGATACTTCAACCGAATTGATGGAGCCAACCACTACGTCATCGACGCCAGCGATGCACGCAACGTCGTCGAGCCGGAGTGTATTTATGTCGGCGGCCAACTGAACTTCGGTCATTTCATCTATGAGAACCTGGCAAGGCTGAGCCTTCTCAACTGGCTTCCCGATCTCCAGAGATTGCCGGTCGCGATTTATGACGATCTGCCACAGCGGTACTTGGAATTTTTTGATCACTACGGATTTGCGAAGCAGCGACGCATCCTTGTTCCACGCAGGGAGCCGAGTCTGTTCCGGCGGGTCTGGCGTTTGTCGTCGCCGATGTACCGCAAGAGCCGCAAAGTGCCACCGCTGTTCTGGCCCGATGCGTTATGGGCCATGCGCAGCACGGTTGCTCATCTGATGCGGCCACTACCGATGCGTCGGCCGCGGTACTACTTGACGCGGCCTAACGCGCAATGGCGGCGCCTAGCGAACGAGGCGCAAGTGCTCACCGTGCTGGACAGGTTCGGCGTCCAACCGATCGATCTGTCTTCTGCAACAGCAGCGACCCAAATCGCGACGATCTCGGAGGCCGAACTGGTTATTGGCACGGCCGGCGCTGGCCCTGCCATTACACTGTATGCACCAACCGATTGTCTCATGATCGAGTTGACCTGTCCTAAATTCGAGCCGATCTTCAGCATGTTTGGCTACGCCGCGTTGATGGATCGACCATTCAAAAGGATCACGGGACGACGAGCCACGCCGGAGCAGGTCAGTGCAGCGGGGCTACCACCCAATACGGGGAGTCTTGGCGCGGACGCCGACTTCGTAGTAAACGTCGATTCGCTTGCCACAATCATGCGCGCAGCGGACGATTACTTGAAGAATCAGTCAACGCGCGGTGCACAATGAGCGCTGCCGATGATCAATTCAATGGTGCGAGTGGCGCGCGTGATGGATCGCTGTCGCGAAAGAATTCGTTGCTTCAATCATGGTGTTCCGAGCGCAATCAGGCGGTTCATGAAATTGCCGATGGACGGGGCGATATTTCGCGAACCCTGGTTTTACCCGGCACATCGAAGACTCTGCCCATTCGGCTATCCCGACACGGGGCGGTGTTGACGCAATTGAGCAATGTATCGATCGATCCGGCTGGGTTCGTCGCGACATCTGATCGAAACGCTCTAAATCTTCGATCCTGGTGTGAGACCGTCTTGGCGACGGGCATGCGTAATGCGCCAGCGCAAAGCGGACGGTCAAACGGTTCAAGTAGTTACTTGAGGGACGTTTCCGTCGAATGCATTTTTCTCGGCGGCGCCGTCGACCCGGGAGAATTTTTGACCTTCGATCTGCTGAAATTGACACTTCTCGATTGGTTGCCAGACCTTCACGAACTGCCGATCGTGATCTACGACGATCTTTCGGTCAGTGCGATCGAATTGCTCGATCTGTTTGGGGTTACGGCGGAACGCAGGATCTCGATTCCACGTGCGGCATCAAAATTTGAGAGTGTGTGGATGTTGTCTCCGCCATTCATTGCTGCCCGGACCGAGGAGCCGGTATCTGTCTGGCCAGAAGCGCTTTGGGCCGCGCGTCATCGGCTCGCTTTCGTATCCTCGCCGTTGCCCTTGGCGCGGCCGCGTTTGTTCCTGGGGCAGCCGGTAGAAGGACCGGTTGGCGATTCGCTTCGGGAAACCCTGGGTCGCCATAACGTGATTGATATCGCTATGAAGTCACGCGGCGTGGCGGAGATCGTGTCTGCGATTTCGGGGGCTGAGTCGATTGTCGTAGCGGCCGGGGGGGTCGGTGCCTTGACACTCTTCGCGCCGATCGATTGCCGCATCGTCCACATTGAGTCGACGAGAAACGGCGCTGAAACTGGGCCGGCAGAATTCGCGACCGTGATTGGTCAATTCTATGGTCGCATCTCGGCGATGGAACTGACCGCTGCGGATAAGAGTGGCTTTGCGATTCTGGGCCAAATCTTTGTTTCGGCTCCCCATATGATCCAGTAGGATGACGCGCTCGCACACGGACCCATGAACGATACTATACCCGCGTCTCGTGATACTTCGCCTGCCCGCCGTAGTAGCGTTCGACCATCGACGGCCATTCGGCAACGTCATTGAAGATGCCGTGATAGCCGTCGCTCATGTAGGTGATCCAAAACACGCCGCCCTTGGTCGTGACCGGGCCGTGGTAGATGCCGGGCGGTCGTGACAGGTAGTGATCCTTGGTCAGCGTGATATCGACCTTTTTCTGATCCTTGGCCTTGGTGTCGTAAGTATAGCCGATATAGCAGTCGCCTTGGATCAGGTAGAGGCACTCGTTGTGCGGATGCACTTCGGTGCCGGGATCGATGAAGCCACCGGCCTGCGACACCAGCGCGATCTGCTCCTCGGGGTCCTTGTCCCAGCGCAAGACCTTGACGAAGCAGCCGGCCGGGCGGCCCGGCTGACCGGTCACCGGGTTGATCCAGGTGGTCTTCTCGACCATCTTTTTCATCGGGTCTTCCCAGTCAGTTTTCCAGGTCTTTTCATTGAGGCGGAGGCGCTCGACCTTGGCGCCGGGCTTATTGGCATCCGAACGTTTGAACTCGAACGGCGCGCCATAAAATACTATCATTCTGCAGCCCTTGGGCGACGAGATCGGGCCATAGGCGACGCCGTCCGGGATGAACGAGTAACAGCCCGCCACCATATGCTCGCCGCCGCAGGTCATCTCACCTTCGAGCACGTAGATGTCTTGTGCCGCCGAGGCATAGCCCTTCGGATTGCTCCAGCCCGCGGGCACATGCACCACCATGTGTCCGCCGCCGGTGTCGCTGTTGCGGCTGATAATCTGGGCAACAAGGCCCGGACTCAAATCGCCCTTGAGAGTTTCCTTCTTGACGGTCGAAACGTCCAATCCATCTTCACGGCTGACGGGCATGGTGTCCTCCTTGCGAGCTATTTGATTTTCTTCTTTTTCAATTTGCGGACCCAGTAAATCAAGATTTGGCTGGTGTCCTTAGGGCGAGTGATCATGCAATATGTCGACCCCGCACCTTGAACTGTGCCGACGTCGGTGTCGCGCTTCAGGTTGCGAAATTCATTGATGAGATATTCGTACGACGACGACTTCATTTTCTCGTCGCTATTGAGAGCGCTGTCATTGCCCATCAGCAATAGGGTCGGGCATTTCAGCCGCTTCACGTCGGCAGTGAGGTCGACATTCGAAAGCGCGTCCAGCACGTTCCGGAGCGTCGTCATGTTGACGTTGCGCTTGTAATTCGGCTGCGACCACTTTTCGTACTTAATGTGTTCCGGTGTGTAGCGAATGCTTTCCGGGAGCA
>VGEM01000285.1 GCA_016869315.1 Alphaproteobacteria bacterium
GAGCAACGTGCCTTGCGGACAGCCGTTGGCGCGCGCGGTCCGGATGTAATCCTCGCGCATCGCTTCGGCGACGTTTGCCGCGACGACCCGCGTCAGGTTCGGGATCATGAACGACGCCAGGCTCCAAATTGGCAAGATCCAGAACTTGGGATCGAGCGGCTCGTAGCCGAGCGACGGCAGCAGCCGCATGTTGACGGCCCAGAACTGGATCAGGAGCAACGCCACCACAAATCCGGGTACGCCCTGCATGATGAAGATGGCTGAGCCAATGATGCGCCGTTCCGGTCGCTCGGGCTTGAAGCCGAGCCAGGCGCCGAGCGGGATGGCGATCGACATCACCACCACCAGCGTCATGCCGGCAAGATGCAATGTGCGCGGCAGCATGCCGAGCACCTTCTCCATGGCGGGCTCACCGCTCGACAGCGACTTGCCGAAGTCGAGCTGCAGCACGTTCCACATATACGTGAAATATTGAACAATCAGCGGCCGATCCAAGCCGTACTGGGCGCGAATCGCCGCGAGCTGCTCGGGTGTCGCGTCATTGCCGGCCAGGACAAGTGCGGGGTCGCCGGCCTGACGCAGCAGGAAGAAGAGCAGGGTGGTGACCGCGAACAGCAGCCACGCCAGCTTGCGCAATTGAAGCAGCAAGGGGATGGCAAGACTTAAAAATGTCGTCCAGGCGTCGGAAGAGGTCGCGCCAGCGCGTGGCGCGTTGTCGGCAAGCGAACTCATCGCCTCTCCCCAGCGTGTGGTCCCAGAATGTTCTTGGCCCCCACTCTATAGGGAGGGCGTCGCACTATACCAAGGGCCAACCGGGGTACTAGGAGAATCTATTTCCGGCGCGAAACTTGCGAGTTTTGCTTGAGCGCGCGGGCCATGGCGTCGGCGACGGTGCGCAACACCTTGACCCGGCAGTAGCGTTTATCGTTGGCGGCGATCAGGGTCCATGGCGCCGCGGCGGTTGACGTGCGGCTGACCATGTCGTTGACCGCCTCCTCGTACGCGTCGCACTTTTCGCGATTGCGCCAGTCCTCGTCGGTCAATTTCCAACTCTTGTGAGCGGCTTTCGCGCGCTGTTTGAAGCGGGCGAGCTGTTCGTCCTTGGTGAGATGAAGCCAAATCTTGACCACGACGGCGTTCTGGTCCGCCAGCTGACTCTCGAAGTCGTTGATCTCGGCGTAGGCCCGCATCCAGGTTTCGTCGGGGATCAGTTGTTCGACGCGCTCCACCAGCACGCGCCCGTACCAACTTCGATCAAAGATGGTCATGTGGCCGGCGCGCCCGAGATGTCGCCAGAAGCGCCACAGGTAATGGTGCGCGCGTTCCTCGTCGCTCGGAGCGGCGATCGGCACGATTCGGTAGTCGCGCGCATTCAAGGCAAAGGTCAGGCGGCGGATGGCGCCGCCCTTGCCGGCGGCGTCCCAGCCCTCGAAGACGAGAACTATCGAGAGGCCCGCCTCGCGCGCGCGATGCTGCAAATCATGCAACCTGATCTGCTCGTGATGAAACGCCGCGGCATAGTCGGCGACGCTCATCGTCCGCTTCATGTTGAGCGTGTCGAGCACGGGGCGAACCGGCGCGCGGAGTGGCTTGAGCGAGTTGCTTTTCTTGCCTGCTTTGCGCGCCTTTCTGCGAAGTTTGTCGGCGTGTTTGCGCTCTTTCGCCAATGTCTTCTCGCGTGCGGCCAGCATCTTCGCGCGGCGCTTGAGATGCGCGGCGAGGCGCTCTGTCAGAATCGACAGCACGGTTGCGCGACGGAAATTGTCGTCGCCGCCTTCGACAATGAACCACGGCGCCTTGCCGGTCATGCTGCTGCGGATGGCGTACCCCGCCGCACGGAGATAACCGTCGTAAGCGTCGGGCGACGGCCAGGACGTATCGCTCGCTCTCAGGCCGACCAGCGGGTCCTTGCCGGCGACCTTGAGCTGCTTCGCCTACGCGCGCTTGCCGAGGTGCAGCCAGAATTTGAGGATCAGCGCGCCTTCCTCGGCTAAGGCCTGCTCGAACGTCTTGATCCTGAGCAGCTGTTCGTCGAACTGGGCGCGGCTCAAGGTACCGGCGCAGTGCTCTAGGACTGGGTCCAGGTACCAGCCGCCGGGATAAAGCCCGATCGTGCCCGCCGCCGGCAGGCTGCGCCAAAAACGCCAGAAGGCCGGTCGCTCGCGCTCCTCGTCGCTCGGCTCGTCGAAGGCCGTGGTCGCGATCCAACGCGGGTCCATCCAGGTGTTGAGCAGGTTGACGGTGTCGACCACGCCCGCGCCCTTGATTCCCGACAGGATGACGATCACCGGAAAATCGGCCGCGCGCAGTTTCTGCTGCAAACCAATCAGCTCGACCCGAAGCCGGTCCTTCAACTCGCGAAACGCTGCATCTTTCAGTTTTGCGCCGACTTCCGCGGTTTCGAACATGAGACGTCCTTAGGTCTGGCGCCGGGCCCGCAGGTTCATTCTGCGCCGGGTCCGCCGGTTCATTCTGCACCGGGTCCGCAAGTATGTTCTGCGCCGGGCCCGCGCACTTGGATTCCGGCGGCGACTATTGTATCCCCCAAGTTCCGCCGACCCGAGCCGTTTGGCGCCGATGGCGAGCATGCATGTTGAGCGTTGACCGGTCCTTGACCGGGCTCAAGGGCGGTTCGCACCGGCCTCGCGCGCGCCGGGGCCGGTATCCGACCCACGACATCAGGACCGAGGGATTTCCGACATGGCTCTTCGCGTTGCATTGAACGGTTTTGGCCGCATCGGCCGCATGGTGTTCCGCGCATTGATCGAATCCAAGCGCACCGACATCGAGGTCGTCGCCATCAACGATCTCGGTGCCCCCGCCGACAATGCCCACATGCTGCGATTCGATTCGGTTCACGGGCCGCTGCCGTACGATGTCGCGGTCGAGGGCGACGTACTAAAGGTGGCCGGCCGTTCGTTCAAAGTGCTGAAGGAACGCGACCCGGCCAAGTTGCCGTGGAAGGACTTAAACGTCGATGTGGTCGCCGAGTGCACCGGCATCTTCACCGACAAGGAGAAAGCCGGGCTTCATCTCGCCGCCGGCGCAAAGCGTGTGCTGGTTTCGGCGCCAGCGACCGGGGCCGACTTGACCGTCGTCTACGGCGTCAATCACGCCAAGCTCGCAGCCGATCATCGGATCGTCTCGAACGCCTCGTGCACCACCAACTGCCTCGCGCCTGTTGCCTACGTCCTCAACAAGACCTTCGGCATCAAGCACGGCTACATGACGACGATCCACGCCTACACCGGCGATCAATCGACCGTCGATACGCTGCACAAAGACCTGCGTCGCGCGCGCGCGGCGGCGGTCAGCATGATCCCGACGTCGACGGGCGCCGCGAAAGCGGTGGGCGAAGTTCTGCCGGAACTGAAAGGCAAGCTCGACGGCACCGCCATCCGCGTGCCGACGCCCAATGTGTCGGTGGTCGATTTCAAGTGCGTGGTCGGCCGCGACGTGACCGAAGCCGACGTCAACAACGCGATGACCGAGGCCGCCAAGGGCGAGCTCAAGGGCATTCTCCAGATCAACGCCGCGCCGCTGGTGTCGATCGACTTCAACCACAATCCGCACAGCTCCATCTTCGACGCGACCCAGACCAAGGTGATGGAGAAGAATTTCGTTCGCGTCCTCAGCTGGTACGACAACGAGTGGGGCTTCTCGAACCGGATGCTCGACACCCTGACTGCGATGGGCAAGACGCTCTGACCGATGGCGCGCTACCGCACGATCGATCAGGCCGAGGTCAAGGGTCGGCGCGTCCTGGTCCGCGCCGATCTCAACGTGCCGATGAAGGACGGTCGCGTCGCCGATGCGACCCGCATCGTCCGGTTCGCGCCGACCGTGAAGGACCTCGCGGCGAAAGGCGCCCGGGTGGTCGTGCTGTCGCACTTTGATCGGCCCAAGGGCAAGCGCGTGCCGTCGATGTCGCTGTCGCCGATTGGGCCTGAACTAGCCAAGGCAACCGGGCTGCATGTTGCGTTTGCCGACGACTGCATTGGCGATGTCGCGACCACGGCGGTGGGCGGGCTCAAAGATGGCCAGGTTCTGCTGCTCGAGAACCTTCGCTATCACAATGGCGAGCAAGCCAACGACACCGGTTTTATCAAGCAACTTGCGGCGCTGGGCGATGTTTACGTGAACGATGCCTTTTCGGCGGCGCACCGGGCCCACGCCTCGACCGAAGGCCTGGCGCATGTGCTGCCGGCCTTCGCCGGGCGACAGATGGAAGCCGAGCTTGGCGCGCTGTCGGCGGCCCTCGATTCCCCGAAGCACCCCGTGATGGCCATTGTCGGAGGCTCCAAAATTTCGACCAAGATCGACGTGCTGACCAATCTGCTCGGCAAGGTGCAGGTGCTGGCGATCGGCGGCGCCATGGCGAATACCTTCCTCCATGCGCAGGGGATTTCGGTCGGGAAGTCTTTATGCGAGTCCGGGCTCGCCGAAACGGCGAAAGATATCCTGGCCAAGGCGGTCGTCGCCAATTGCGAGATCGTGCTGCCGCACGACGCCGTCATCGCCGACGGCCTGAAGCCGGGGGTCTCGACCGCGCTCTGCAACGTGTCCGACATTCCGGCCGATCAGATGATGCTCGATATCGGGCCGGCGTCGGTTGCGACGCTCAAGCAGCGCCTGGCCGGCTGCAAGACGCTGTTGTGGAACGGTCCGGTTGGCGCCTTCGAAACCCCGCCGTTCGACCAAGGCACGCTGGAACTCGCCCGTACCGCAGCACACCTCACGGCCGAACACCGCCTGGTGTCGGTCGCCGGTGGCGGCGATACGGTGGCGGCGCTCAATGCCGCCGGCGTCGGGGATAAGCTCACCTACGTCTCGACCGCCGGCGGTGCCTTCCTCGAATGGCTCGAAGGCAAGGAACTCCCGGGCGTGAAAGCGCTGTCGCGCGGGTAAAGTCTTCATCTCCCCGATCGTTCTGAGATGCGCCAATACTTCTCCTTTTACCAAGGGAGAGGGCATTCAAATCACTCCAAGTGACTTCAATAGCGGCAGGCGGCGCGCTTCAAAGCGGGCGAACGCGCTCGAAATTTCAGCGGTGTGTTCGCTGCCAATGATATCGGTCGCAGTCGCGACCGGGTCGCCCTGACGGACCATCGCCGCCAGAAATATCTGCTCAATCCGCGATGTGTGTAAACCGGAGCCCGTTACGGGCGATACCGCCGCGCTGATGTCATCGCTGACAATGGCCTGGGCCCACAGTGCGCGATTGAGGCGGTCGGTTCGCGCGTGCCGCTGATCCAGTCCCGGCGGCGCCAATACCGGCTCGATCACATAGAGCGAGAACAGTTCCATCACAGCCGA